>CAVHZB010000071.1:0-9045 GCA_963640555.1 Phascolarctobacterium succinatutens | reverse complement strand
CTCCTTGTCATACTTCTTCATGACCTCCTCCACCTCTTCGATGGAAACGGTCTCCACCTGATCAGCCGCAGAGGTGTTTATCTCTGGCTCCTGCGCGGCGGTGTCTTTTTTCTTGGACTGGGACATATGATGATTATCCTTTCACTCGGCGGCTCTCTCCGTGCCGCCGATGCTTTGTTGTAATGCATTTGCCGTACCGCTGAGCTGCGGTACCGTCAATTGACTGCAATGACTACGATGCATTTCTGCACCGTAGTCATTGATAATGTTGGTTTTTCTGTTAAGATGCCGTTAAAGTTATGCGGCGGTGTCAACGGTGATGCCCTTCTCGGCAAAGTACTTTGCAGCGCCGGGATGATAGGGGACGCCGGTGATGGAGGATGCAAGCTCGAGGCTCAGCTCGGACTTCTTCGCGTGACCGATCTCGTCGATGTTATCGAAGATGGCGGATACGAAGTCGTAGATAGCTGAATCGGAGACACCGTTTTCTGCGACTACAACGGCTGCGACCGCGACGGTGGTAACATCCTCGGGAGTGTTGTAAACGGACTTGTCGATGGTGTACTCCTTGTAGTAGGGGCAGGTCTTGAGCAGGTTCGCCATATGCTCCTCATCGATGGAAACGAGGTAGACCTGCTTGCCGGTACCGAGGTCCTGAACCGCGGGAGTGGGAGCGCCTGCGACGACGAACGCCGCGTCGATCTTGCCGTCCTTGAGGTTGTCGGCGGAGTCGCCGAAGTTGAGGTGCTCAGCCTTGATATCGCTCTCGGAAAGGCCGTACTCGCCGAGAACATCGAGCGCGTTGAAGTAAACGCCCGAGCCCACTGCACCGATGGAAACGGTCTTGCCCTTGAGGTCGGCAACGGACTTGATGCTCGGATCGAGGGTCACGATCTGAACCTGCTCCATGTACAGAGCGGCGACGACGGAGAAGTTGGTGACCTTCTCGGTGAAGAGCTTTTCGCCGTTGTAGGCGTAGCTCATAACGTCGGACTGTACGAAGCCGAGCTGAGCGCTGCCGACTTTGATATCCTCGATGTTTGCCTGCGAGCCGGAGCTTACAAGTGCGGTGACATTCGTGGAGGTCTTATCGGAGACCTGCTGTGCCAGAACGGTGCCGAAGGCGTAATAGGTGCCCTGGTCGCTGCCGGTGACGAAGTCGAGATTGACCGTGTCGCCGCCGTTGCCGCAGGCGCACAGCGCGAAGACCATCAGCATTGCCATAATTAATGCTATAGCTTTTTTCATGGTTTGATTTCCTCCTGTTATCGTCTGAATTTCTTACTTTGAATAAATTTATCTCTCAAAATTCAATACAGCGGTATTATACACTCTTTTGGGCACCATTTCAAGTGCAAAAATGAAATTTCGAAATTTTAAATTTGCAAATAATTTCGCAAACTAATGTGAGCTTAGCCTGTTTGCATCGCTTTTCCGACCGCGTCTGCAATATATACCCCCTATTTTGCAATTTTCCGCTATATGTAGTTGCAAATTTGCGTACCCGCGGCAGCCGACCGGCGCGCGGTGCAAAAAACCTTTGACTTTTTTGCGGAATCTGATATAATCCCAAGCGTTGAGTAGCAAAAAAGCGTAAGTCCAAACCGGACTTGCGCTTTTTTTGCGGCATTTTTACGCACTTACGGATACGGTCACTGCGTATCCCGACAAGGGGCAAAAGGAGAATAACATGAAAGAGATCAAACTTAAGCCGCTGGCAGCGAGCATACTTTCGCTTTCGCTGCTGACGGTAATGGCGGGCGCGGCGGTGGCACCCGCGCTGGAGGTCATCCGCGAGTACTTTTCCGATGCCGGCACCATGGCGGTGCAGCTTATCGTGAGCATGCCGGCGCTGTTTATCGTTATCACCAACCTGTTTTTCGGGCGGCTTGCGAGCCGCTTCGGCTCCAAAACGCTGGTAATGGCGGGGCTCGGACTGTACACGGTCGGCGGCTGCTGCGCGGGACTGTGCAGCTCGATAGCGGCGGTGCTTGTGCTGCGCGCGCTCGTGGGCGTGGGCGTCGGCATCATCATGCCCCTGTCCACGGGGCTTCTGACCTACTACTTTCCGCCGGAAAGGCGCGAGGGACTCATGGGTCTGTCGTCGGCGGCAAACCAGCTCGGCGGCGTTGTCGCAACGCTGCTCGCGGGCGTGCTGTCGGGCATAAGCTGGCGCATGAGCTTTCTTGTGTACCTTATGGGTCTTATAAGCATCGTGCTGTGTATCATTTTTATGCCAAACGACCGCATCGGTGCGCCCCGGCAGTCCGGTAAAACGGACTCGGGCGGCGTGTGGAGGCGCAATTTCTGGCACATCGCGGCGATGTTTCTGCTGATGACTGCGTTTTTCGTTTACCCCGCCAATTTTGCCATCGTGACCGCGGCAGAGGGCATCATACCCATGTCTCTGTGCGCGCCCATCATGGCGGGGCTCGACCTCGTGGCGTTTGCCGGAGGGCTTTCGTTTGTTCACATTAAGCGCCGCATCGGCAGATACACCCGCTTTGCCGCACCGACGGCGTTTTTGTGCGGCTACTGTCTGCTGGCGTTTGTCGGCGGCTGGGGCGGAACGCTTGCCGGCTGCACGCTCATAGGTCTTGCAAACGGCGTAGGTGTGCCGTGCATCATGTCGGCGGCGTCGGCGAACGAGGGCAGGGACGCTGCGACAACTGTTATGCCGATGATCTCGGCATCGCTGTATCTTGCGCAGTTTGTAAGCCCGTTTCTGCTTTCGCTCGTGTCGGGCATTGCGCCGGATATGGTGCGCCTGCCGTATTGCCTTGCCGCCGCAGTCAGTGCTCTGCTGCTGGTCTGCTCGGCGTTTGAAAATAACTGAGCACCGGCAGACGCAGGCAGCAATATTGAGTCGGCTTGCGCCGAGGATTTATTCCCACCTCATCAGTGCCACTCGCCGTGGCGGGCAATGCGCTACCAACATTGGCAATTTGTTTAACTGTGTTGTCACGGTAACGCACTGCGGAAGGGCTTTTCCCTTTGCCTTCCCCTTGAGGGGGAAGCCACGATCCCTCAGTCAGCCTTGCGGCTGACAGCTCCCTTTACGCAAGGGAGCCAATGGCGCACTACAGCAGTGCTGCAATATACCGGTTTTGCCCGCGCCTACCGGTCGGGACACCGTAATAAATGTATTGGCAGCTGCGGAAATGCGCTTCTATTTGAGACTGACAAAAAACCTCCGTTCGAGAGAACGGAGGTTTTTGCAATATTAAGTAATTTCTTACTTGATCTCGACTGCTGCGCCGACTGCCTCGAGCTGAGCCTTGAGAGCCTCTGCGTCTTCCTTGGAAACGCCTTCCTTGACAGCAACGGGAGCCTTCTCGACAAGTGCCTTTGCCTCTGCCAGGCCCAGGCCGGTGATGCCGCGGATCTCCTTGATGACCTTGATCTTCTCTGCGCCGAAGCTGGTCATAACAACGTCGAACTCGGTCTTCTCTGCGACAGCCTCTGCTGCGCCGCCTGCTGCGGGAGCTGCTGCTGCAACTGCGGAGACGCCGAAGGTCTCGCAGATCTCATCAACGAGCTCCTTGAGCTCGAGAACGGAAAGAGCCTTGATCTCGTCGATCATGGCGGTGATTTTTTCGCTTGCCATTATAATTTCCTCCAATTTAATGTTTAGTGCAGCTTACTCTGCTGCTTCTGCGGGAGCGGCCGCGCCGCCCTTCTGCTCTACGACCTCGCTCAGGCATACTGCAAGACCGCCGATGATGGCGTTCAGGGAGCCTGCCAGCTTGGAATACAGGTCGTTCTTGCTCGTGAGTGCAGACAGTGCAACTATCTCCTGCTCACTGAGGATCTTGCCCTCCATGAAAGCTGCCTTGACATTGAATCTGTCGCCGAGCTTCTTGGAGTAGTCATTGATGATGCGGAACGGTGCGATGGGGTCATCGCTGCTGGTTGCCAGAGAAGTGCTGCCGTTGAGGATGGGGTCGAGCTCGCTCATACCGATCTTGTCGATAGCAATTCTGGTCAGGGTGTTCTTGACGACGGTGTAGTCAACGCTCTCCTTGCGCATCTCGGTACGCAGAGCCGTATCCTCTGCAACGGTGATGCCCTGATAATCTACGAAGATACCGGAGCTTGCCGCATTGATGCGCTCGGCAAGGGCCTCTACTATCGCCTGCTTCTCGCTGAGAACTTTTGCGTTAGGCATGTGTGTTTTTTCACCTCCACACTAATGTTCACGCTCATAAAGAAAACCTCCCCGTCCTTGGACAGAGAGGCTGTAAGCAATCAAAGCAATTGATGCTATCCTCGGCAGGAATTACTCCTTGCGGAACCTGCTGTCTTTGGAGCGCCTGAATATAATACCAGTTATGCTTCCGTTTGTCAAGGGTCGAAGTGCGAAAAAATCGCGGGAAAGCTGTATATGCGCGGTGCAGGGAGACGATAGAGCGCGTCTTTGCGGATGCGAAGGAAAAACACGCCAAGGGACGCACCGTTGTAGCGCGGCAATAACCTGTTCAATGAGTGCGCAACCCTATAAGAGGACCGGCTGGAGCTGCCTGCCGAGGAGCGCGGATTGCAGGGTCTTGCCGATGAGCGTGAAATCCGATGCCAGAGAACACGGCTTCTTCACGCAGTCATCCTGACGAAACGGAACAAAATAGACATTTTTGCGGTTTAAAAGACCCGCTATATTCCCCGCCGAGCCCGACAGCCCGTCATTTGTGGAAAACGCGATAACAAGGGGCCTGCCGTTCCTGAGGTGCGCCTTTGCCGCCATGGTGACTGCGGTGTCGGTGATGCCGTGATTTAATTTTGCCATTGTGTTGCCGGTGCAGGGCGCTATCACGAGCGCCTCCATCGGCTTTGCCGGACCGAGCGGCTCTGCGCCGGCAACGGTGGTCACGGGCGCCGTGCCGCACACGGAGGCAAGGCGCTTTTTAAATTCCCCGGCGGTGCCGAAGCGTGAATCCGTCGAGGCGGCATTCTCACTCATTATCGGGACCAGCTCGTATTTATCCGCGAGCTCATTGAGCTGAGCAAACAGCTTTTCGTATGTGCAGTAGGAGCCGCAGAGGGCTATGCCGATCCTCGGTCTACTCATGCCGGGATACCTCCTTCAATATGTCCTCAACGGCGCGGAATATTGCCGCAGCCGCACTCTCTGGCGCATACCGTCCCGGCAGTCCGCGCAGGACCGTGCAGTCGAGCCTCGCCTCCGCCGCCTTATCCATATCCACCCCGCCGGGCGCCGACGCAAGCTCAAGCAGAATGCAGCCCTCGCGCAGGGCGCACAGGTCGGAGACCACCGGCGCGGGAGCCGTGTTTATAACGGCGTCAAAGCTCTTTAAAAGCCGGACATCGCAGTCGGGTGCCGCGGTGCGGTGTCCGAGAGCACCTGCCAAGGCCCGCGATGCGGGGTTTGCCGACATGAGATACACCGACGGGCAAAGCGCGCCGAGCTTGTGCATCAGCAGCTTTCCTATCCGACCCCAGCCGATAACGAGCACGCGCATATCGCACAGCGCCGTGCGCGTTCTGCCCATCAGCCGGCTTATCGCGCCCTCGGCGGTTATAGCGGCGTTTTCGGCAGTGAGCGCGGGCGACTGCATATAGTCGAATACCGCCTGCCCGTTTTCCGCGGCAGCCTGACGCAGCCGGGCGCTGAGCCTGCCGCCGATGATAACGGCATCTCCCGCACGCTCAAGTATCTCGTCTGTCCGGCACGGCCTCTGCTCAAACGGAGCGCTCAGCATACCGTCGGCACTCTCTGCCGGAACGGGCAGTATAACGGCATCGGCGCGCTCCGGCACATCGGCTCTCTCGCAGCCCTCCGGAAGCCGTGCGCGGGAAAGCGCATAGCATTTTACCTCGTGTCCGCTTTTCTGAAGCAGCTCCGAGAGCAGCACGAAGCGCTCGTCGCCGCCGCATACAAGTATTTTCATTCCGTCACCTCCCAAAACAATTCATACTATGCTGTTGCAGAAAAGTCTGTGAGATGATAAAATGATAAGGCTTTATATATGAGGAGGTACGGCATGAGCAGAGCTGACGAGATATTCATAGCCAATTGTAAGGATATACTCCAAAACGGAGTCTGGGACACCGAGCTTGAGGTGCGCCCCCGCTGGGAGGACGGCACTCCCGCGCATACGGTGAAAAAATTCGGTATAGTGAACCGCTACGACCTGTCGGAGGAGTTCCCCATACTGACGCTGCGCAGGACATACTGGAAGTCCGCCATAGACGAGCTTCTGTGGATATGGCAGGCTAAAAGCAGCAATGTAAAAGAGCTGCGCACCCGCGTTTGGGACGCGTGGGCGGACGAGACCGGCTCCATAGGCAAGGCATACGGCTACCAGCTCGGCGTTAAGCATCGTTACCCCGAAGGGGATATGGATCAGGTCGACCGAGTTCTGTGGGACCTCAAGCACAATCCCGCCTCTCGCCGGATAATGACGAACATATACAATCACGCCGACCTCAGCGAGATGGCGCTGTACCCCTGCGCCTATTCCATGACATTCAATGTCAGCGGCGATAAGCTCAATGCGATACTCAATCAGCGCTCGCAGGACATGCTCGCGGCGAATAACTGGAATGTGGTGCAGTATGCGGTGCTCACGCATATGTTTGCCGCCGTAAGCGGGCTGCGCGCAGGTGAGCTTGTCCATGTCATTGCCGATGCACATATATACGACCGCCATGTCCCGCTCATAGAGCAGATCATTGCAAACGAGCCGAAAAAAGCGCCGGAGTTCATAATAGACCCGACGGTTGACGATTTTTATAAATTCACCCGCGACAGCTTCAGGGTCGAGGGCTATGAGTATTCGGATTTCACGGCAAAAATTCCGGTCGCGGTCTGAGGAGGGGGCGCCATGGACGCAATAGTCGCGGTATACTCCGATTGGGGCATCGGCGCGGACGGTACCCAGCCGGTCGTTTTAAAAGCCGACCGGCAGCATTTCATAGACCTGACCCGCGGCAGAACTGTCATTGCCGGCAGAAGGACCCTTGCCGATTTTCCCAACGGCAGACCGCTCAAGAACAGGACCAATATCATTCTGACCCGTCAGGATATAACGATAGACGGCGCACTCGTTGCCCATGATGCAGGCGAGGCGCTGCGCCTCGGCGGCGACGGCGCGATGGTACTCGGCGGCGAGAGCGTTTTTAAAATGCTCATGCCGTATATCGACCGCGTTTTCGTGACAAAAATATATTGCCGCCCGCAGTCGGACAGCTATTTTACCGACCTCGATGCAGACGAGCGCTGGAGCTTGACCGACGAAGGCGAGCTCATGAACGAGGACGGCATGGAATACCGCTTTCTGCGATACGAAAGGAAAAAGTCATGAAAAAACGAATCCTTGCGGCGCTGATCCTGCTGCTTGCTCTGCTTGCCGGCTGTGCTG
Organism: Phascolarctobacterium succinatutens; assembly: GCA_963640555.1. Lineage (GTDB taxonomy): Bacteria > Bacillota > Clostridia > Oscillospirales > Oscillospiraceae > F23-B02. Next base: position 1,666 of record CAVHZB010000071.1, on the reverse strand, counting down.
CCGACGAGCCCGTACCTACGCCGGCTCCGAGCGAGGCGGTCGTATCCTCCGGAGAGTGCTTTAAGATAACGCAGGAGCGTTCAAACGGCGTTACGAAGTATGTCTACACGGTCACGGACAGGGACGGCAAGGAGCTTGAGAGCGCCATGTGCGCGCGTCAGCCGAGAGTGGCCGTCATAAACGACGATCTCATAGGGATAAGGTTTTACACCGATGACAGAAGCTTCTGCCGCTATTACGATGTGACAAAGGGACTGGTGTCCGAGTCGTTTTTCAACGCCTTCTGGGATAACGGCACGCTCGTTGCGTATAACGACTATGCCGGCGGTCACCGTATGGTGGTATGCGATATTTTCGATGCCGACGGCTATAGCTTTGAAAAGGAGATAGACTGTCCGGCGCTCACCATAACGGTCACGGAATGTGCTCTGGACGAGAGCACCGGCGAGCTGACGGTCAAATATGTCTACGGAGATAATTCCGCCTCCTCCGGGACCGTAAAGCTCCGGACGAAGTAAAGCCGTTATCTGTTTTAGCCTTATAAGCCGGAGCCTTTTTGCCCCGATATACGAAAAAGCCACTGTTTTCGCATCCTGAAGACAGTGGCTTTTTTGCCTTCGCCCACCGGTCGGGATACCGGAGATGACCGCATCCGCAGGTGCGGAAAAACGCATTGAAAAAGCGGCACCGCCCGGGACGGCGACGGTCCTGAGCGGTGCGATACTATTTCCTGTTTTCTATTTCCCCAAAAGCTTTGCCGAGGCGCACATTACGGTGTCGAACGCGGCATCCATGCGCCTTATTGCCTTACGCAGGAAGCGGTAAGGCGACTCGGAATCCCAATCACTGCCGATGGCGCAGATCAGCCCGTTTGCGATAAACGGCGTGAGCGCGCGGATCTGCTTTTTGTGATGCACATCGTCGAGCTCCAGCAGGATATGCACTCCGAGCTGCTGAAGCTCCTCTCCGTGCTTGAGCACGACCTCGGCGGAGGTCGCGATTATGACGGACAGCCCGAGCTTTCCCGACAGCCGGCGCAAAACGGCCTCGGTAGTTTCGTCCCACTCGTCGTCCTTAATGCCGAGCAGGAGGCACTTATCGCCGAAGCACAGCTTCTCAAGCCCCTCGGCATTGAGCAGACTGTCGCGGTACCTGACCATCGCCGCGGGCATGACCTCCGGCAGCTCCTCGTTCATGAGGCTGTCGAGAATGTCCTGCGACTGGCGGCGGCGGTCAAGAAATTCCTCAACGCCGCACTCGTCCGGATCGTACACGGGCGAGGCGACGATGACATCAACACCCGCGTCCTTGGCCGCCATAAGACGGCGGATGGTGTCGATCCTGTTCTTGCAGGTCTTATCCATTCCGGGCATGATGTGCGCTTTGAAATCAATGATCATAGCATAATCTCGCTCCTTCTTTTACTCGTTTCAATTAAGCGGTTCAGACCAAGGCAGGGATAATACAAAGCAAGTCCCATTATTATCGAGCCGACTGCGATACCCGCAAGGACCTCGATGTTGAAAAGATAAGCATTGCCGTACATCCCTCCGATGGTCTCCCGCATAGCGTTCATAGCGTATTTGAAGGGCATATAGTCGTACAGCTTCTGGAATATATCCGGCAGTACCTCCACGGGGTAGGTGCCGCCCGAGCCGCCGACCTG
>CAVHZB010000070.1:0-5453 GCA_963640555.1 Phascolarctobacterium succinatutens | reverse complement strand
CCTGAACACGGTACCATTTTAACAGCACAAAGAAAAAATTCAAAGCATCTTTTTGATTTTTTCAGTTCATTTCAGGTTGGACGGGTATCATCAGGACAGTTCCACCGATACGGGGTCAGTGGAAGGCAGACCGGTAGGCGATAGCTCACCGGTCCTGCCGAATCAAATATAAAGGAGGAAAGAGCCATGAAATTCCGCCACGAGATGAAGCAGGTCATCACAAGTGCCGATGCACTCGTGCTGCGCAGAAGACTCGGGATAGTAATGCAGCGCGACGAGCATTCGCGCACCGGCAGCTATCTCATCAGCAGCCTCTATTTTGACAATATAAACGACAAAGCACTCATGGAAAAAATAAACGGCATAAACCGGCGCGAAAAATTCCGCCTGCGCTGCTATAACGACGATCCGTCGCTTGTGTTTCTCGAAAAAAAGAGCAAGATAAACGGTCTGTGCGCAAAGCAGCGGTGTGTTGTGGACAGCGGAGAAGTGCGCAGCATCATAACGAGCGGCGCAATGTGGAGCCCCAAGGAGAGCAGCGAGCTTTTAAACGAGCTGCATATGAAAATGACGACTCAGGGGCTGCGCCCCAAAACCATAGTTGACTATAAACGCGAGGCGTTTATATATCCGGCGGGCAATGTCCGCGTTACGCTTGACAGCCGGATCAGGACATCTATGCATCCGCAGGATTTTATGGATCCCGACCGCCTCATGCTCCCGACCCGCGAGAGCGGGATAATTCTCGAGGTAAAATGGGATGAATTTTTGCCCGATGTGATACGCGGCATCGTCCAGCCGGGTGATGCGCGCACGGAGAGCTTTTCAAAATATGCAGCCTGCCGTGTGTACGGCTGAAAAGGAGATAAACGAAAATGACTTTTAACGACATCTTTAAATCAAGCTTCTTGGAAAATGTATCAAGTGTGAGCATCGTGGATATGCTCATAGCGCTCGTTCTGGCGTTCGCCATCGGAATGTTCATATTCCTGGTCTATAAAAAGACCTACAGCGGAGTTATGTACTCGTCAAGCTTCGGCGTTACTCTCGTAGCGCTCACAATGATATCAACCTTAGTCATTCTCGCGGTCACCTCAAATGTGGTGCTGTCGCTCGGCATGGTCGGCGCACTGTCGATAGTCAGGTTCCGCACTGCGATAAAGGAACCGCTTGACATAGCGTTCCTGTTCTGGTCGATAGCCGCCGGCATCGTGCTCGCGGCGGGAATGATCCCTCTGGCGGTCATAGGCAGCGTTGTTATAGGCGTCGTGCTGCTGGTGTTCGTAAACCGCAAGTCAAATTCGAGCCCGTATATACTCGTTCTCACCTGCGATAATCACGAAAGTGAGCTGCGTGCGACCGAGTATGTCAAAAGTCAGGTAGGCCGCGTGAGCGTAAAGAGCAAATCCGCCCGCGCAGGCTGCGTTGAGCTCAACCTTGAGGTGCGGCTTAAAAAGGACAACACCGATTTTATAAATCTCCTTTCCGAGATCGACGGTGTCGGCAGCGCACAGCTTGTAAGCTACAACGGCGATTATATGGGGTGACGATATGGCGGCAAGCAAGCACATTGATAAAATATGCTGCGCCTGTGTTGCTCTCGCCCTCATTATCGCCCTGCTGCTTATGATCTTCAAGGACAGCGTGGGCAGCACCGGTGTTCACAAGGACTATGAGGATACGCTGTTTGACTACTCGGTCGTCCACACCATAGACATTCAGATGGATGATTGGGACAGCTTTATAGCAAGCTGCGAGGACGAAGAATATGTAGCCTGCGATGTGGTCATTGACGGCGTTACCTATAAGAATGTCGGTATACGCGCCAAGGGCAATACCTCGCTCAGCAGCGTATCAAAGCTCGGCAGCAGCCGTTACAGCTTCAAGATAGAGTTTGACTGCTATGATGACAGCCAGAGCTACAACGGACTGGATAAGCTGAGCCTGAACAATATCATTCAGGACAACACCTACATGAAGGATTTTCTCTGCTATTGGCTCATGGGCGAGTTCGGAGCCGATGCGCCGCTTTGCAGCTACAGCTACATCACCGTTAACGGTGACGACTGGGGCCTGTACCTTGCCGTTGAGGGCGTTGAGGAGAGCTTTCTTGAGCGCAATTACGGCACCGACTACGGCGAGCTTTATAAGCCCGACAGCACCGAGGCAGGAGGCGGCAGAGGCAACGGACGCGATTTCTCCCCCGACGGCGGTAATGCGGAAGGCGGCAATGCAGGGGGCGGCGGCATGAACGATAACGGCGGCTCACCTCCGGAGATGCCCGATGACAGCGAGCGTCCGGAGCTGCCGTCCGACGGTCAGAACGGAGGGACTCCGCCGGAGCTGCCGGATGGCGGACAGCAGGGCACGGAGCAAAGCGGCGAAGCTCCGCCGGATAAGCCCGACGGTGACGAACAGGTAAATGCAGGCGGAGATAAGCCCGACGAGGGCAGCTCCCGCGGCAGCGACGATGTTCTGCTCGTGTACTCCGATGATGATCCGGACAGCTATTCAAACATTTTCGATAATGCAAAGACCAAGGTATCCTCGGCAGACAAGGCGCGGCTTATAAGCTCTCTTAAAAAGCTCAATGCAGGTGAGGACATCGAAAGCGTCGTGAATATCGACGAGGTCATGCGCTATTTTGTAGTCCACAACTTTGTCTGCAATTTTGACAGCTACACGGGCTCGATGATACACAACTACTATCTGTACGAATCCGACGGACAGCTTTCCATGATACCGTGGGACTACAACCTCGCATTCGGCGGCTTTGAGTCCGGCACGGACGCAACGAGCCTTGTAAACTATCCGATCGACGATCCGGTGTCCGGAACCGCCAAGGAGGACAGACCGATGCTCGCGTGGATATTTGCAAACGAGGAATACACTCAGCTTTACCACGAGTACATGGAGCAGTTTATAAGCGAGGTGTTCACAAGCGGAAAGTTTACTCAGCTTATAGACTCCGTCACGGAGCTCATATCGCCGTATGTAGAAAAGGATCCGACAAAATTCTGCACCTATGAGGAGTTTGAAACCGGCGTTTCAACGCTCAGGCAGTTCTGCCTGCTGCGCGCCGACAGCGTAAGCGGTCAGCTTTCCGGTCTGATACCGTCGACAAAGGACGGTCAGCAGGAGGACGACAGCTCACTGATAGACGCTTCATCCATTACAATAAGCGACATGGGCAGCATGAATAATACCGTGCAGGGCGGGCAAAGCTCAACACAGCAGCAGGAGGGCAGGTCGGCTCCGGCAGACTCCGGAGGAGAAAGCACGCAGGCGGCGGGCACAAACGCCCGGATACCGCTGATAATAGCCTGCATCGCGGTCCCCGCGGCGGGCATAGCATTTGCATTGCTTTATAAAAGGAGGCATTGAAATGGATAACAACATGAACAACAACGAAGGCTTTGAGCAGGGCGAATATCACTTCACCTATGCGGATTTCAATCAACCCGAGCCAAAAAAGAACAAAACTCCGTTCTGGAAAAAGCCTGCCGCAATGATCGCCGGGGTGATAGTTGCCGGTATGCTCTCGGGCTTTGCGGGCTCTGCCATAGCAAATTCCGTAACGAGCGGTTCGACCACCATATTTGAGGGCGACCGTCCGTCGAGCATAATAAACACCGCGAGCGTAGACACCAGCAAGCAGATGACTGCCGCCGAGGTGTATGCGGCAAATGTAAACTCCACAGTCGGTATAACAACGCAGGTCACGACAAACTACTGGGGCTACACCACCACCGCAGCCGCGGCTGGCTCGGGCTTTATCCTGTCATCTGACGGATATATCCTGACAAACTTCCATGTCATCGAGTCGGCCAGCTCGATAAAGGTCACACTTTATAACGGTGACAGCTACGACGCAAGTCTTGTCGGCTATGACGAGAGCAACGACATTGCCGTTTTGAAGATAGACGCCGAGGAGCTCACTCCGGTGGTGCTGGGCGATTCGGATAATCTGAATGTCGGCGACGAGGTCATCGCCATCGGAAACCCCCTCGGCGAGCTCACATTTTCGCTCACCTCGGGCTCGGTCAGCGCCCTTGACCGCGAGATAACACTCTCCAGCAGCGTTACGATGAATCTCATCCAGACCGACTGTGCCATAAATTCCGGAAACTCGGGCGGCGCGCTGTTTAACCTCTATGGCGAGGTCATCGGCATAACCAACGCCAAGTATTCCGGCTCGGGCTCAAGCTCCGAGGCATCCATTGACAATATAGGCTTTGCCATCCCGATAAACTCCGTGCGCTCCATTGTCGAGAGCATAATTGAAAAGGGCTATGTCGCAAAGCCGTATATAGGAGTTATGGTCGGCGATGTCAGCGAGGAGTCCGTAAACTATGGGCTGCCTGAGGGCGCAGCGGTCGTATCCGTCACCGAGGGCGGACCTGCCGCAAGCGCGGGACTTCAGGCAAACGATATCATAACTGCCGTAAACGGCGAGAAAATAAGCGGTAAGAGCGACCTGTCATCCGCAGTGGCAGGCTGCGAGGCGGGAGATAAGCTCACGTTGACGGTTTACCGTCAGGGCGAAACGCTGACGATCACCGTCGAGGTCGGCGAGCAGAAGACCGCAGCCATAGCCGATTCTCAGACACAGCAGCAAGCTCAGCAGCAGACCCAGCAGCAGCCTCAGGGAGGTACCTTCGGTTTCGGAAACTGAAAACGCCCCTCTCAGAGTGAACAAGTGAAAATAGATAAAATCCCCTGATGTATTTATCCTACATCAGGGGATTTTGAACGGTATCAAAGGGCAAATTTTTTGCTGTACTCTGCGTAATACTCGTCGAAGCAGTGCGAGCGGACCTCAATGAGACTGTTTATGTATTCATGCGTATCAAAGCTGTCAGATTCAAGCTCTATGCTTGCAACGGCGATATTCGAGCAGTGATCGGAGATACGCTCAAGGTTTGTCAGCAGGTCATTGAACACAAAGCCGTGGTTAAGGGTGCATATGCCCTTTTGCAGACGGTCGGTGTGGTGCAGCTTCAGCTCGTCGCAGAGATTATCTATAAGCTCCTCAAGCGGCTCGACGCGGTAGGCAAGATCGAGATCGTTATTTATAAACGAGTCGGTCGCAATATTGGTGACCTCGGTGACGGCGGCGAAAAGCACTCTCAGCTCGCGCTCACCGTCGGATGAGAACACGATCTGCTTTTCGTGCATCTCCTGCGCGCACTCGGCAACATTGAGCGCGTGGTCGGAGATACGCTCAAAGTCGTTTATCGTGTGCAGGTACTTGCCGACGGCCTCGTACTGCTCGGGGTTCAGCTCACGGCTGGTTATGTGGATGAGATATGTTCCGAGCTTGTCCTCGTATTTATCGACGATATCCTCAAGCTCGTTTACATGGCGGAAGCCCTCGTCTGAGTAATTCGTGATGAGGCGGAACGAGTCGAAAAGGTTTTCGCGCGCCTTCATTGCCATGGAGTTCACCGTAA
>CAVHZB010000069.1:0-9227 GCA_963640555.1 Phascolarctobacterium succinatutens | reverse complement strand
GGCAGACCGTTTCGGCGCGCCTTAAGGCGCCGCCAACAGCATGCCCTTATAGGGCTGGTGCATGCCACCCGTTTTACGGGTGGTCATGACTCCGAAACGGGCAATTCCGTGCATCTGCTGCAGGCTTTCACCTTGCCTCCGCAAAAATGCAACGAACTTTCGCATTTAAGCAATATTTTTTACGGCGAACTTCGCAAATAAAAATCTTCCGAAAAGCGCCCGCGGCAGCCTTTCAACAGGCTGCCGCAGGCAGGTAAACCGGAAGCCGGTATCATTATCAAAAAACAATACTGATGCAGGTACCTTCGCCGAGGGCGCTGTGCATGCTGATCGAGGCATTGTGCAGCGCCGCGGCATGCTTGACTATCGAAAGACCGAGTCCCGTGCCGCCGACCTCCTTGGAATGGCTTTTATCGACGCGGTAGAAGCGCTCAAAGATCCGCTCCTGCTGCTCCTCGGGGATACCTATGCCGTTATCCTCAACGGTCAGAACGACCGACTTTTCTGTTTTGCGCGTTGTGACCTTTACATAGCCGCCCGGACGATTGTACTTTATCGCATTCTCGCAGAGGTTATACACTATCGCCTCCAAAAGCTGCGGTATGCCGGTTATCACCGCGCTGTCGCCGTCAACCGACAGCTCAACGCCCGCCTCCCTCGCGGCAGGCTTGAGGTTTTCTACCGTCGAGCCCGCAATGGTCTTGAGATCGACCGGCTCGCGCTGCATATCCTCGGCGCCCTCGTCCAGATGTGAAAGCTTTATTATATCCTCAACGAGCTTTATCATACGCTTCGCCTCAGACTGGATCTGAAGCGCGAAATGCGGTACATCTGCGGGCTTTACAATGCCGTTTGCCAGTATCTCGGCACAGCCGGATATCGTGTGCAGCGGCGTTTTGAGCTCGTGGGAGACATTCGCGGAAAACTCGCGGCGCAGACGCTCGGCTTTTTCCTTCTCGGTCATGTCGATTATAAGCAGCACCGCACCGGTGACCTTTTCTCCGGAGACGACGGGGCTTGCGTAAACGCGGTAGTTCACGCCGCCGTGCGAGGTCTCTATCTCGCCGTGCTCACCTGAGAGGACCTTGCCGAGAAGCTCCTGCATCTCAAGCGAATTGTTCAGCAGCAGAATATCCTTACCGACGCAGTAGCGGCTTATATTCAGAAACCTCGTGGCTGCGTTGTTTATGCTCAGAATAATGCCCTGCTCGTTGAGCAGCACAAGCCCCTCTATCATTCCGGCGGTGGCTGCGTCAAACTCGTCCCGCCTGCGGCGCAGCTCCTGCTCCTGATGACGGAGCTGATTCTGCTGACTGCGCAGCTTTTCGGCGAGGGGCATCAGCTCCTCATAAGCGTTTATCTTTTCGGGCTGATCGAGCGTGAGCTCGTTGAGCGGACGAACGATGCGCTTTGAAAGTCTCGACGCGAGCCACACCGACACGCCAAGCGCGGCGGCCGCGATGACGGCGACCGGCTGTATCATGCCGAGCACCAGAGTCAACGGTGTGTACTGCTCGCACGAGAGCCTGATTACCGTGCCGTCGGAAAGGCGCTGAGCCGAATAAAGCTGCCGCTCCATGAGCGTTGTGGAATAGCGGGTGCTCTCTCCAGCACCGTCCTTGAGAGCCTGACTGACCTCCTCGCGCGATGCATGGTTTTCCATCTCGGCGGGGTCGGCGGCGCTGTCATACAGCACCGTACCGTCGGACGCTATCCATGTAACGCGAAAGCTTCGGGTCTCGAGCCCGCCGAAATAATTATCGCCGCTTTTTTCCACACCCTGTGCGGCAAGGCTCGTCTGTGCCCGAAGCTGTTCCATCTGATTGTTTGAAAAATACTCGTATAAAACGCCCGTTATCAGCACGAACGATGCCAGCAGCACCGCCGCCGCAACGGCGAATATCGAGCGGAATATGCGCTTTGTCATACACTACGCCTCCATACGATAGCCCACTCCGCGCACGGTATGAATGTATCTGCCGCAGACACCGAGCTTCTGGCGCAGAGTGCCGATGTGCACATCGACGGTGCGCGTCTCGCCGAGAAAGTCCTCGCACCATACCGTTGCAAGAAGCTGCTCACGAGTGAACGCTCTGTCCGGATTTTCCATGAACTTGTGCAGCAGATCAAATTCCTTGAGTGTGAGCTGTATCCGCTTTCCTGCGGCAGTCACCGTGTGCTCGGGTATATTCATCTCCAGTGCGCCGAACTTAAGTATCTGGCTCTGCGCTCTGGGCTGGCTGCGTCTGAGCACCGCGCGCACGCGGGACACCATTTCCATCATGCCGAACGGCTTTGCAAGGTAATCGTCCGCACCCAGGTCGAGACCCAGTACCTTGTCGTATTCATTGCCCTTCGCCGTTGCCATGATGACGGGTATGCACTCCGTGGCGGGATTTCTGCGCAGCTTTTTGAGAACGGATATACCGTCCTCGCCGGGGAGCATTATATCGAGCATGATAAGATCAGGCGTGCGCTGTGCCAGCGCCGAGAAAAACTCGCCGGCATCGGCAAAGCCGACCGCCTCAAAGCCCGATGCATTGAGCGTGTATGTCATAAGATCACGAATGCCGGAATCGTCTTCAACGCAAAATATCATCGCTCTCACTCCCTTACATACCTCCATAGTACCCTTAAAGCGTAATGTAAAATATCCTCCGAATGTAAAATCTGTGTAAAATCACTCCATTGCCGACAGCATAACGCGGTCGCGCATATAGCTCCTGAACGCGGCAAACTGCACCTCGTCAACGGCTGAGCGGTTTGACATTATGACCAGCCTGTGACCGGCATCATCAGCCCTGTACGGCAGGTGAATGTAGTCATAGCCGCTGCACAAAAAGCCGCAGCGCTCGTAAAATCGGCGCCTGCGGCATGATATTTCGTCCTCCGGAGGATCTATTTCGAGGATAACTGTCTTCCCGCGGGATACAAGCTTATCCAGCGCCTTTGCGCCGAGACCCTTACCGCGCATTTCCGGCAGAGTGCAGAAATGCTCAAGATATATAAAATCGTCATTTTCCCAGTACAGCATAAGCCCCACAAATGTATCCGCGCTGTATATCAGCATGAAGTTGTACTCCGGGTCGGAGAGTATGCGCCGCTGCGACGGAGCAAGGCGCTGCTCATGCTTCGGAAAGCTTTTGTGATACAGCTCCATGGCTGCGGGAAACATCTCGTGCCTTGCATCGGTAACTCGTTCAAATATCATTTGATTAATATGCTCCTCAGTCTGCATCGGGATAACAGCTCTTTACAAACTTTACAAACCTGCGTACGGTGCTGCTCTGCGATGCCGAGCTCTTCACGGCAATTCCCATTCTTACGACTATGGGCTCGTCGAGCTCTATCGTGCGCACCATGCTCTCGTAGCCCGCCAGCGACAGCGAGGACAGCACCGAAACTCCAAGTCCGCCGGCTACCATGGACAGTATCGCTCCATCGTCGGTGGCAGTGACCTGTATCCTCTTCGTCTCCGGCGGCAGCAGCTTTTCAATGTACTGCTCGTTGCAGGATATAAGCGGGTTTTCAAGCAGCTTTGAGAGCGATATCGTGTCCTTTTCCCACTTGAATTCGGGCGGAACCACCGCTACCAGCGGCACCTTGCGCAGAGGAGTCCAGTCAAAGCCCTCGGCGCAGGTCTCGTCGACGAACGCAAGCTGTACCTCGCCTTTTTCGAGGAGCTTCGGCATTTCGAAGCCGCGCACGAGCACATTTACCTTTATATCGGGATATTTTTCGCCGAAGCGGTGCAGAAGCGTTGGCAGCTCGCTTCTCGCGATGCTGGCAAAGCAGCCGATATTGAGCTGCTGCGCCTGCGTTTTGCCCAGCTCCGACGCCGTCATTTTCAGAGCGTCGCACGCGCTGAGCACGCTTTTGATGTACGGCAGGAGCTTTTCTCCCTCCTCGGAGAGCGTGACGCCGTGACTTCCGCGCCGCAGCAGGGTGCAGCCGAGCTCGGCTTCTATATTGTTGACGAGATGCGTCATTGCAGACTGGGTATAGCCCAGCTCGGCAGCCGCCTTGCTGAAGCTGCCTCTGTCAACTGCCGTTAAAACCGCTCTGAGTCTGCCGTCATCCATAGTAATTCCGTCCTTTGTCTACAATCGTTCAAGCAAATATACCACGCTTTCGACTTCGTTTCAACCGGTTTGCGCAATTGTTAACATTCCGGAAAAATGAAATTTCTTTCTGCATAGTATTAAACTTTTTAATACAGCCTTTAATTTTGCGAATTTCCTATGCCATTAAAAAAATGATATGCTTTATTCAGATATTTCAGTGCTTTAATCAGCTCTCGCTTTAAAGCAAGAGCGGGCACTGGAAAAAAGAGAGCAAAAAAACAGTGAAAGAGGACAGCAAATGAATTTACAGAAAAATCACACCGTCCGCGACATTATAGTCGTCGGATTCGCATTGTTTGCGATGTTTTTCGGCGCAGGCAATGTCATTTTCCCCCCGTATCTCGGCGTTGAGGCCGGCCCCGAATGGTTCAGCGGCTTTGCGGCGTACTTTATCGCCGACATAGGTCTTGCGCTTTTCGCGGTATTCGCACTTCTGCGCGTGGGCAGCAGTGATGCCGTAACCGCAAGACTCGGCAAGGTGCCCGCGGCTTTGCTCATGAGTGCGCTCATACTCTGCATCGGCCCCATGGTCGCCATTCCCCGCACCGCCGCCACCACCTATGAGATGGCGATAGTGCCGAATATAAGCGGAATATCCTCCGTTGTATTCTCGATAGTATTCTTCGCAATTATTCTCTTTTTGTGCATTCGCCAGTCCGCGGTCGTTGACATCGTCGGATCCATCCTTACTCCGCTGCTGCTCATAGGTCTGGCGGTCATAATCGTAAAGGGCGTTGCTACCCCCCTCGGCGAGATCGCACCCACTCCCAACGCCGACAATGTAACGCTCGGTGCCATAAAGGCGGGATACCAGACGCTGGATGCGCTCGCGGCGCTGCCGTTCGGCATAATCATCCTGCAGAGCGTTACGAATAAGGGCTACGCCTCGTCGGGCAAAAAATATAAGATAGTCGCCGGCTCGGCGGTGCTCGCAGGCGTTCTGCTGCTGGGCGTTTACATGGGACTGTGCTACCTCGGCGCGACCGTTTCCTCACAGTACGGGCTCGAGATCGGCCGTGCAGAGCTGGTCATGGCTATAGTCGAGGCACTCATGGGCAAGGCCGGCATGATAATTTTCGGCGTTGTCGTCGGTCTTGCATGCGTCACCACCGCCATCGGACTTGCAAGCTCCGCAGCCGCGTATTTTACCGAGCTGTGCAAGGGCAAGGTGTCCTACAAGGCATTCATTATCATCATCTGCGTATTCAGCGCGGTTGTTTCCAATCTCGGTCTTGACCGCATCGTTGCGATAGCGGCACCGGTGCTCGACATCGTTTATCCTCCCGCACTCGTCGTTATCATTATCTCCCTCGTCATGCCCAAGGTCCACGACTATGTCAGCCGCGCGGCAGCCGTGGGCGCCATCGGCTCGAGCATACTGTGCACCCTCAAGGTTCCCTTTATGCAGGAGCTCCCCCTGTACGATCTCGGCCTTTACTGGATCCTTCCCGCGGTCGTGTTCGGTGCTCTGGCATTTGCAATAACCTCCCTCGTCCATCCCAAGAGCAAGACCGCTTCCGCCTGAAAGCGCAGCGCTGACCGCACTTTATAACGGATAAGGGCACCCCGCCTGTCCGGCATTTATCTTGCCGTCTGACAGGCGGGGTGTTCAATTATTCCGAAGCGTATTGCGCTTTTTATCCGTCTGCATTATAATAACGCCATGATGCATTGCGGAAAGCAGGCAGCCGAAGGGAGACAGGTATGATACGAGAAATTTGCAGAGACGAGGCTGTTCTTGCCCGTAAAAGCGCTCCCGCTGCGGCGGAGGATCTCGGCACTGCCGAGGATCTTCTCGACACGCTCATGGCTCATCGCGCCGACTGCGTCGGCATGGCGGCAAACATGATAGGCGTCAGCAAATGCATCATTGCGTTTCAAAGCGAGCGCGGGTACATGGTGATGCTCAACCCGATTATCCTCGAGGGCACCGAGCCGTACGAGGCGGAGGAGGGCTGCCTGTCGCTGCGCGGAACACGGAAAACAAAGCGCTATAAGACCATAAAGGTGCAGTGGCAAAACGAAAGACTGCAAACGCGGTGCAAAACCTTCACCGGCTTCACGGCACAGATAATCCAGCACGAGACAGATCATTGCAGGGGGATCATCATATGATTTTATACTATACCGGCACCGGCAACAGCCGCTATGCGGCACGGCGCATTTCAGAGGCACTCGGAGATGAGCTCATTTCCATGAACGAGCTTATAAAGGCAGGAGATACATCGCCTCTTGAGGCAGGTGAGCGCGTTGTCATTGTCACTCCGACATACGCGTGGCGCATACCGCGTATCGTGCGGGACTGGGTGGAAAAGACCGAGCTCAGGGGTGCAGAGCGGGTATGGTTCGTCATGACCTGCGGCGGCGAGATAGGAAACGCCGCAAAATACAACCTTGCCCTTGCCGAACGGCTCGGACTTGAGTACATGGGCACGAAGCAGGTGGTCATGCCGGAAAACTATATCGCCATGTTCAGTGCTCCCGAGGTCGCCGAGGCGAGGCTGATAGTCGAAAAAGCACAGCCGGACATAGAGAAGGCCATAGCCGCAATAGCGGACGGCAGGGCGTTCGAAAAGCCCAGAAGCAATCTTTACGACAAGCTCATGAGCGGGCCGGTAAACCCCGTTTTTTACTCGTTTTTCGTAAAGTCCAAGGCATTTGCCGCAAGCGCTGCGTGCATAGGCTGCGGTAAATGCGCAAGTCTGTGCCCGACCGGCAGCATCAGTCTCAGGGACAGGCGACCGGTGTGGGGCGAGGGCTGCACCCACTGCATGGCGTGCATCTGCTACTGTCCCGTAAGCGCCATAGAATACGGGAAAAAGAGCGTAGGCAAGCCTCGCTATCACATTGAAAACCTGTAGCCGGCACCGGTAAACGGATAAGATGAAAAAAGCCGCTGTTTTCGCGTCTGAAAACAGCGGCTTTTTTATCATATGTATTCTCTTTGGGTCACTCGTTTTATTATCGCCCGTGCAAGAAGACCGGCAACGCCCGTCTTTCTTGCGATATGCTTCCTGCCGTGCAGATAGAGCGCCCTGACCTCGATGCCCGCTATATCCTCCGCAGTGAGCGGATCATCACCGAGGACGACAAAATCTGCGATCATTCCGGGTGCGAGAGTGCCGCGCTTATTCTCCTCATGACTCATATACGCGGGATTTGCCGTTATCATGCGCAGTGCGTCCAGACGCGATATGCGCTCGTCGGGATTGGGATGATTTACCGAGCACGCCATGCCGTACAGAGGCTTCGGGCGCGTGCACGGACCGTCGGAGCCATCGCCTACGACAAGCCCGAGGCGGTGCATCGTACCGAGCGCATTGAGCTTGTCCGTGCGCTCCCTGCCGAGCACCGAGCATAGGTACTCGTCCGGCTCCTGCTTCCAATATATAAACGGCGATTGTGCGGCTATGCACAGCTTTATCCTTGCCGCGCGTTTCAGCTGCTCCTCGCTTGCAAGACAGACATGGATCATCACATGGCGCGCATCGTCCCACGGCTTGTCGGCATAGGCAGCCTCATACGCCGTTATGCACTGCTCCACCGCCGCATCGCCTATGGCGTGCATGGTTATCTGCCAGCCTTCGCGGTTTGCGCCGACGGCAAACTCGTTTACCCGCTCCTGCGTGTAGTTCAAAACGCCGTAGTTATTCGGGTCGTTTGCGTACGGTTCCCTGAGCGCCGCATCCTCCGAGCCGAAGCAGCCGTCGAGCGCGAGCTTGAAGCAGCCGCCGACGCGCTTGAAGCCGTGCTTTTTCACGGCCTTGAGATCCATGGTCTGGAAGAAAATGCGGAATGCCTGCGGCAGACCGGGCGCGAGTATTTTTATCATGTCGATATCCAGATCGTTTGCAAAGCCTACGCCCTCAACGGTGTGGACAAGCCCGATGCCGACCGACGCGAGGTACTCCGCACCGCCTGCGAGACCGCGGATGATATCCATCGTCGGTATATACGCAGTTGCCTCGTTCACGCCGTTATAAAATGCCGACTGGTACAGCCATCCGGTTTCGGTGCTGCAGCCGGGATCGGATTTTACCTTGTCTGACAGCAGAGCGAGCATGGCGCTGTTGCATACGGCGGCATGACCGTCGTATTTCATGATCATGAGCGGACGCTCCGTCCAGCCGTCGAGATCGCGCCTTTCGGGCAGACGGTGCTCGGCAACGGTGTTTGCGGTGCAGCCGTAGCCCATGAGCACCTTGTTTTTACGATGACTGTCGGCATAGCGTCTGACCGCAGCCTTTGCTTCGGCAAAATTTTTGACATCCATCAGATAGAAGGCGTTCTCAAAAACGCACAGCGAGCCGAAGTGCATATGCGTATCGCCGAACGCGGGCGTTACCGTCGCGCCGCCGAGATCGACACGCTTTGCCTTGCCGTAGCGCGGCGGGATACGGCTCTCGTCGCCAAGCCACACTATGTGACCGCGCTTTACCGCCATTGCGGTGTAAATGCGGTTTTCCTTTTCGCAGGAGATGAATCTGGCGTTAGTATAAAGCTCCATAACCTTATTCCTTTCAAAAAAGGGCTCCATGGCTGACATGGAGCCCTCAGTGCTTCAGCCCTCGGGTATATGTATCTCGCGGATGAGAAAATCCTTGCCCGAAAGTACGGTTTTTTCAAAGCTGCCGCAGTTGGGGCAATAGCCCTCGTGCTCAACGACATTGAACAGCTCGTTGCACTCGTCGCACTCGGCCATGCCGGGAATGACATTTATCACAAGCCTTGTGTCCCTGAGCCATGTATCCTCAACTACGACCGGATATATATCCTCAACATACTTGGGGATGACAAGCGACAGCTCGCCTATATCAAGGACGATCTCCGCGACCTCCTTGATGTCGTTTTGCTCGGCAAAATCGGTGACGGTTTTGACCATTGAACGGACAACTCCGATCTCGTGCATAGCGGCTCCTTACTTTCTTGCGATCTTCTTGGTTACGAGCTTTGCGACAGCCGCCGGAGCGTTGCCCGCCGCGCCGAGCAGCGCTTTGAAGTAGGGCGCGCCGACATAATCGGTGACCTTCTCAAGGCGGATCGCATCGAACTTGCACTTGGTGGTGCAGATGCCGCAGCCCACGCAGAGGCTCTCGTCAACGA
>CAVHZB010000068.1:0-32656 GCA_963640555.1 Phascolarctobacterium succinatutens | reverse complement strand
AGAGGGCGATCCGGCATGCTATCGAGGTGGCGTGGGATCGCGGCGACATCGAGGTCCTGCAGAAGTTCTTCGGCTACACGGTGTCGAACATCAAGGGCAAGCCGACAAATTCCGAGTTCATCGCAATGATCGCTGACTGCCTTTCCCTGCGTCAAAAACAGGGCGTAATGCGGTGAAAATACCGGCGGCACTTTGCGTGCTGCCGGTATTTTTATATTTTTGTCAGAACGCAATTTTTTGTCCAAAGCCGCACTTTGTTTCCGCATATTGCCAAGTGCGCGTTAGCTCGGCTGTTACATCACTCCCTGAAGTCAAAAAGGTCCTTTGGGTTAACCTCCAGCACCTCGCAGAGCTTGAAAATAACATCGAAGGAAACGCCGACATTGCCAAGCTCGATAGCGCTTATATGGCTCCTGTCAATATCCACGAGCTCCGCGAGCTGCAGCTGTGTGAGCCTTTTTCTTTTTCTGTAATAGACTACATTCAGCCCGAACTTTTCATAGAGCTTTTTGTATTCCGCTTTCATATGCATCACCCAAGATAAATGATAAAGAGAGTGATATGCTCCATAAACCTTGTGTCAATAGCGCAATGCTATTGACACAAGTCATTTCAGGCGTTATAGTGTACACAAAGACCGATTTGGAGTATCGGCGGAAAAGAAACAGAAAAGAAAGGTGACTTATAGCCGACAGCAGTAATGCTGCGACAAACTACCTGTTCACATTGTCTCCGTCGAACTTTGCGGAGCTCTATGATCAGATCTGAATAAGCTGACGGGTTGAAACACCCACGCAAAAAACACCCCCGTTTCCGGTACAAAAAAGGAAACGGGGGTGTTCGGTATACGGTTTTTGACTGTCGTTGTCTATTGCTCATCCGGCAGCGCGTCATGGCGCAGCAGCAGGGAAATGCACCAAAGCGCGGCAAGACCGACGAGCGTGTAAATAACGCGGCTGACTGCTGCGGTCTGTCCGCCGCATATCCACGCGACGATATCGAAGCGGAACAGACCGATGCTGCCCCAGTTTATGCCGCCGATTATGGTCAGAATAAGCGCTATGCGGTCGATTATCATCCTGCAAACACTCCTTTCCCACTCAGTATTCCCGCACGGGAAAAAATTATTTGCGGAAATTTTTCGTTCGACAAAAGTAGTGTCCGTTCGCTCTTTACAAGAGCCTTCAGGCGATGTATTATCTAAGCACAGCTTATCCAATAGGTCTTGCAGGGCAAGACCGCGGCTCATATCTTTATCCCACAACCCTGTTTGGCAGACCGGTCTCCGGTCTGCTCTTTTTATTGTTATTGCTCTGCGTCATTGCGCGCCGATGCT
The DNA here is from genome assembly GCA_963640555.1 of Phascolarctobacterium succinatutens. Lineage (GTDB taxonomy): Bacteria > Bacillota > Clostridia > Oscillospirales > Oscillospiraceae > F23-B02. Next base: position 31,320 of record CAVHZB010000068.1, on the reverse strand, counting down.
CCCTCCGTCAGCCTTGCGCCTGACGGAGCGTGCCGGCGATCACCTTGTGCCCGTCCGGAGACGGGTGTACGCCGTCGGGCAAGTATGCAGCCTTTTTCCCGACCCGTCCGATGAACGCCTCGTAATCAGGGCGCAGATCAACGGACGCAAATCTGAAGGCATCCGCAAAGACCTGAAGCCAGCCGCAATAGCGTTTTGTAAGATGCTCGGCAAGACGAATGTCGATCAGCTCTGCCCAGGCAGCCGCATTCGTAGGATATATGGGTATGGGAATACATATAACGGGCATTATCCCGGCGGAGACGCATTGGTGCACAATTGCCGTTATGTTTGCTTTCGCCGCGTCAAAGCTGTTGAGCAGCATTATATCGTTGTACCCGCCCATAATAAGTGCGGTACAGGGCTTGTGCGGAAAAACATCGGAGCTGAGCCGAGCCAGCATGCCGCCCGTCGTGTCACCGGCGATGCCGGCATTTATCCATTGGTGCCTGCCGTCACGGTTGAGGATATCGACCCAGCTTTCGCCTTTTTCTGCGCCGTAACCGGATACAAGGCTGTCGCCAAGACAAACTATCCTCATTTTTTGCACCTGGGGTTCCTTGTGTGGATCGCCCTGCACACCGAGTGGAGAGACGCTTCTCTGAGAGCTTCAGTAATCGTCGGGTGAGCATGGATCACCTCGCACAGCTCCTGCACGGTGGCCTCAAGGCCTATGGCGAGAGCCCCCTCCTCTATAAGATCCGAAGCATGCGGACCGATGATGTGAACGCCGAGGATCTCCTCGTATTCATCACCGATGATAACCTTCACCATGCCCTCTCCGCCGTTTTCAACTATCGCTCTTCCGTTTGCCGAGAGCGGGAACCTGCCGACGCGGTATTTTATACCGGCACGCTTTGCCTCGTCTTCGGTAATACCGACACCTGCGAAGTCCATACCGAGGTGTACGCAGCTCGGGTTTGTTTTTTCGCTGTATTCACGGCAGCCTCCGAGAGCGTTTTCTGCCGAAATTTCGCCCATCACCGATGCGGTACCGGCAAGCTGCGACCATGAATCGGCGCAGTCCCCGACGGCGTATATGCCCGGAACGCTTGTTTCCAGCCTGGCGTTTGTGATTATGCGGCCCCTGTTATCGGCTATGCCGGCAGCCCCAAGATCAAGGCTGTCGGTGTTTGCGCTCCTGCCGGCGGCTATGAGAAGCTTTTTCGCCGTAAATTCCCTGACTGCGCCGCTGCCGTCGACGCAGATCGCCTTGACGCAGCTTGTATCCGATTCGACTCTGCTGACCGTGACCCCGGTGAAGATGTCAATGCCGAGCTCCTTCATTTTTGCCAGACCGATCCCGGTAAGCTCCGAATCCATGGCGGGCAGGACGGTATCGGCGGCATCAATGATCGTGACCTTGGTTCCGAAGGCGGAATAGGCAAAGCCCAATTCAACGCCGACAACGCCGCAGCCGAGGATGAGCATGGATTCGGGCGCCTGCGTCATTGACAGAGCCTGAGTGGAGCTTATGCAATTTTCACTGTCCGCGAGGCCCTCGATCGGGGGGACGGCGGCGCTTGAGCCTACCGCAATGATTATGCGGTCGGGGGAGAGCGCATCAACGGTCCCGTCCGGCTTTTTGACCTCAAGCCGCATAGGACCGATAAAGCTTGCCGTACCGTAAATGATCTTAACGCCGTTGAGCTTCATCAGAGCGGCAACGCCTCCGGTAAGCTTCTCGGACACGGAGCTTTTGTGCTCTATAACCTTCTCCATGCTGACGCGGGTGCTGCCGCAGATCACGCCCAAGCGCTCTGCGCGCGAATTTATCTCATATGCAAGCTCGGCGCTCCGGATAAGGCACTTGGTCGGTATGCAGCCGTAGTTTAGACAGGTGCCGCCGAGATGCCGCTTTTCAACAAGCGTTACATCGGCGCCAAGCTGTGCTGCACGAATTGCGGCGACATAGCCGCCGGGACCGCCGCCGATAACGGCCACGCTTAGCTTTTCGCCGCGCTTATCCTCGGTCCTGCACTGCCGCGGCTTTTCTGAGGGAACACATTCTCCGGCACTGCCGATATAAGCAAGGACCGCCTGAACGGGAAGCTCGTCGCCTTCCCTTGCGGCGATACCGAGCACTACACCGTCAACGGGGCTTACGACCTCGTTGGTGAGCTTGTCGGTGGTGATCTCAACGAGCGCTTCACCCGCGCAGACGCTGTCTCCTTCGTTTTTCAGCCATTTTCCGATCGTTCCGGTTTCCATTGTGAGCCCAAGCTGGGGCATTCTAAGTTCTGTTGCCATGGTAAACCTCCGCTTACAGCAGTATCTTCAGCGGTGCTTCAAGGTATTCCTTTACGGCAAGCTCGAATTTTGCCGCGGCCGCACCGTCCATAAGTCTGTGGTCATATGTCAGGGAAAGGCGCATAACGCTTCTGTTGATAAGCTCGCCTGCATCGCTGAGTGCAAGCTCCTTTTCTGCGGCGCATACGCCGAGTATTGCCGCATTGGGCTGGTTGATGATCGGCGTGAAGCTCTCAACGCCGAACATGCCGAGATTGCTTACCGAGAATGTTGAGCCCTGATACTCCTCCATTCTAAGTCCGCCGTTTTTAGCCCTCGCCGCCAGATCTCTGGCGCAGCAGGCAAGCTCGGACAGGCTCAGCTTATCGGCGTCGCGAATGACGGGAACAATGAGACCCTCATCCAAGGCAACGGCCATACCGAGGTCTACTCGCTCATGCTCAATCACGGAGCCGTCGGAATAGCTGACGAGCATATGCGGATTGTCCTTAAGCGCCATTGCGGTCGCCTTCATCACCATGTCGTTGATGCTTATCCTTGCGCCGCACTCCTTGAGCTTTTCACGCAGAGCCAGCAGCTCTGTTATATCGACCTTTACCGTTTGTGTGACGCTTGGTATCTGCGTGTGGGAGGCGAGCATGCGCTCGGCAACGACCTTCCGCATGCCGCTGAGCTTCTTGGCGACGGGGGCGGCAGGGAAGCTCGAAGGCTCGGATGCGGCTGCTTTGACATTTTCCGCAGCCGCCAGAATGTCCTTCTGCACTATTCTTCCGGAGGGACCGCTGCCCGATATTCCGGAGCAGTCAACGCCGAGTCTTTCTGCGGTTTTTCTTGCCAGCGGCGAGATCCTTATTCTTGCGCCGCCTGCCGCGGGTATGCGCCCGCATGATTTCCCGTCAGCGGCCTCCGGTGCATTTCCGTCTGCCGGAGCTATGCTCTCACCGGCTTTGCCGATGTACGCCAGCACGCTTTGAACGGGAACGGTCTCGCCCTCCGGAACGACGATCTTCAGGAGCACGCCGTCCCATTCGGAGCTTATTTCGTTTGTTATTTTATCGGTCGTGATCTCGGCGATGCTCTCGCCTGCGCGCACCTCGTCGCCCTCGCGCTTGAGCCATTCGGTAACCGTGCCTTCCTCCATGGTAAGTCCGAGCTGGGGCATTTTAAGTTCCTTTGCCATGTCGTGCCTCCTAAACATTCATTATTTTGCGGACTCCGTCAACGATGTCCTTGGGATGGGGGAAATTCCTGTCCTCAAGAACGGGGCTGAAGGGAGAGGTGATGTTAAGTCCGCACAGGCGGCCGACGGGAGCGTCAAGCTCATCGAACAGCTCCTCCGATATTTGAGCGGCGATCTCGCCTGCATAGCTTCCCCGCTTGACCTCCTCGGACACTATCAGCGCACGGTGAGTCTTGCGTATGCTCTCGCAAATTGCCTCCCAGTCAAGAGGAACGAGCGTGCGAAGATCGAGGATCTCCGCGGATATGCCGAGCTTTTCAAGCTCTCCGGCGGCTTCCATGGCAAAATTGACCTCTCTGCTCCATGTGATGACGGTAATATCGGTGCCGGCTCTGCACAGTCTTGCCTTGCCGAGAGCAACGGTGTATTCGCCTTCCGGGATCTGTTCCTTCTTTGCGTACAAAAGCTTGTGCTCGATGAACACAACGGGATCGTCGTCCCTGATCGCACTTTTGAGCATGCCCTTTGCATCCTCCGCGCTTGCGGGAGCGGCAACCTTGAGCCCCGGCATATGGCACAGGTAATTTTCAAGACACTGTGAGTGCTGACCGGCATTGCGCCTGCCGGCGCCCATGGGCATTCTGAACACGGCGGGAACGGTCGCCTGACCTCCGGTCATATATCTCATTTTGGCTGCCTGATTCATGATGGGGTCTGCACATACGGTGAGAAAATCGTCATACATCAGCTCTACAACGGGGCGCAGACCACGCATTGCCGCACCGACTGCCATTCCGCAGAAGCCGGATTCCGATATGGGGGTATCAATAACTCTGTCGGCGCCGAACTCGTCTCTGAAGCCGCGGGTTATCCCGAACACATTTCCCATTACGCCCATGTCCTCGCCCATGATTATTACATTTTCGTCACGCAGCATTTCCTCGTGCAGCGCCTCTCCGATCGCTTTGCTGACGCTTATCGTTTTACTCATCTTATTACGCTCCTTTCATTGTCGGTGCTGTACATGTCCGTAAGCACCTCGGATGTATCAGGATAGCTGTCGCCGTCGGCAAATTCCACCGCACGCCGCATTTCCTCGGCAGCCTCAAGCTCAAGCCTGTCGAGTACTTCGGCGTCAACATTCATGCTCTCGAGGCGTGCGCGCATTTTTTTAAGAGCATCCTTTTCAAGAGCCTCCTCCATGTATTCCTTGGGACGGTATGCGGCGGGGTCGCCGCAGTAATGCCCCTGATATCTATAGGCTTTGCACTCGACAATAGAGGGACCCTCGCCGCCGCGGGCACGGCCGGCCGCTTCCTTCACGGCCTCATAGACCGCTATAGGGTCTGTTCCGTCAACGGTAACGCCGGGAATGTTATAGGCCTTTGCTCTGACGGAGATGCAGTCTGTGTTGGTCACTCTGCCGATCGCGGTAGAAACGCCGTAGCCGTTGTTCTCGCACAGATAAACCACGGGAAGCTTCCATGCGGCAGCCATATTTACGGATTCGTGGAAGGTGCCCTGATTGGAGGCGCTGTCGCCGAAGAAGCACAGCGTAACGCAGCGGTCCTTCCTGATCTTAGAAGCAAGAGCCGAGCCGGTCGCGATGGGAATGCCTGCACCTACTATGCCGTTTGCACCGAGAATATGCAGATTCTCAAGCTCGGCAATGTGCATCGAGCCGCCCTTGCCCTTGCAGTAACCGGAGCCTTTACCGAAAAGCTCCGCCATCATCAGCCTTGGATCGCCGCCCTTTGCAAGGCAGTGACCGTGACCGCGGTGAGTCGAGGTTATGTAGTCTGCGGCGTCAAGCGCCGCGCAGGCACCGGCGGGTACAGCCTCCTGACCGATGCTGAGGTGTATGTTTCCCGCCAGCATTCCCTTTGTAAAGCACTCTGCGGCCTTTTCCTCAAAGCGCCTGATCCGCAGCATGGTGCCGTAAATGTCAAGCAGCATTTTATCCGAATATTTTGATTGCTCCATTTTGTCACTCTCTTTCCCGTTAAAATTCGTGTTGAGCCCAGATTGGCATATATTATGTATTTTAAGTTGTACAAATACAGAGTCAACAAATTGCCCGCAAGGTCTAAAATTACTATACCAATTTGAAATATTGTGTCCCGCCCGCGGCAGAAAAAAACGACCTTCGGCAGCGTTTGCCAAAGGTCGAAAACCGTTTTATTGAAGCAGCAGACAAATAAATTGCTCGGCTTTGATTTTTGCTATGTAGCCGTTCAGATCCGTTTTGCTCAGGCGTTCGGCAAGGGCCTCCTTTTCAAGGCGGCAGCCCTTGAGAAGCGACGAAAGCTCCTCCGGACTTTTACTGCCGAAATAATCTCCGCAGATGCTCAGGGCCTCTATACAGCCGCCGCTGAGCTCCATCGAGACGCTTATCCCTCCGACGCCCTCGATATATCTGCGCTTGACTATGCTGTACTGCGGATTGCGCCCGAAATTCCATTCCCAGTCGGAGTATTTTTCATTGCGCAGAGTGTTGATCCTTACAAGGTCCGACTCTTTCGGATACCACCTTTTCATAGGCGTTGAGGAAAAGATCCTGTCCAGGAGAAGTCGCTTGAATTGTTCAACGCCGACAGGTACACTGCTGTTGGCTTCAACAGTCGTCACACGGCTCCTGACTGATTTCACGCTCTTTGATCTGAGCTTGTCGCCGGATACACGGAGCGCATTTTCAACTGCCGTTAAGTCGGAGCTGAGCATAAGCGTGCCGTGATGCAGCAGGCGGCCCGATTTCATATACTGCGAGTTTCCGGATATCTTCCGACCGTCGATCGTTACATCGTTGCGCCCGTTTGCTTCTGCGTGTATCCCAAACGATTCGAGCGTTTCTATGATCGGCTGCACGAATATATTGAAGTCAAGATCCCTGTGACCGGCTGCGTCCACGATGAATGTGAAGTTCAGATTTCCCAAGTCGTGATAAACCGCGCCGCCGCCGGACATTCTTCTGACGACCCGAATGTTCCGCTTTTCAACATAGTCGGTATTTATCTCCTCGAAGGTGTTTTGATATTTTCCTATTACTATGGCATTATCGTTCTGCCACAGCATGAAGTATTCCTCGTCCCTGCTCAGCTCCGAAAAAACATATTCCTCGAAAGCAAGGTTAAAATACGGGTCGGTGCTGCCAGTTTCAATATAGATCAACAAATTCACCCCGCTAAAAATCAGATATCATATTTTATCACTCTGTCGCAGTTTTCGTTCAAATGAAGCTCGGTGCCTGATATTATGATAACTGCGGCACCTTCGGCGGTAATGCGTTCAAAAAAGCTGCACCAGAGCTTACGGCAATAGTCGTCGTTTTTTTCAAAAGGGTCCTTGCATATCAGCACCTTCGGGCGGCATAGGCTGAGCCTTTCCAGATAAACACTCAGCTGGGTCGGATAATTGTCAAGCTCGCCCATCGGCTTTTCCGTATCCACGCCCAGGATGCCGCTGTATTTTTTGTTGACATACTCAACAAGATTCCGGCGCAGCACTATGCCGGAGCTGAGCCGCCGAAATGTACTCAGGAACACATTGTCGATCACAGACAGGTTGGGAACCAGATAGTTCTGGATATCGACGGCGTTGGCAAAAACAATGCCCGAATCGAGGCAGTGCGGCAAGCCCCTTGAAGAAAAGGGCCTGCCATACAGCTCCGCCGAAAAGTCATCGTGCCGACGAGTCAGCCGGGAATACATATTCGTGAAAAGCTTGCCGGACAGATCCAGAACTCCGACGCGCTCACCTTGAAAAAAGCAGAGCTCCGAGCCGCTCATACTGAGTCTCAGTGCATACCGCAGAGGAGCTGCTGCGCGCGAGTGCACGGCGGCGGGCATGACCGAAAACACACGGCGGTAGTCAGCTGCGCTGAATTCCTCCCGCGTGAATATTGCGCTGATCTGCCCTCCGTTGAAGATCGCATACCGGTCGCTCGAGCATATCTCGTCGTCCGGAGAGACGGTAAAGAATACAAGAGAAACGCCCGAACGGCTCAGGCTCAGGTATACCTTTTTCAGCTGCTCAAGCTGCTGAGCGGTGAATGATTTTGCGGCGGAGTCAACGAAAATGATCTCCGCACGGGCGACATGAGCCTTGACCAATTCCAGCAGATACTTTTCATAAAGCGACAGCTCGGAGGCCATGGCATCGGCACGCAGAGGAATACCCAGTTCATCAAACACGCGCCGGACCTGCTCATGTATCTGCCGCGAGTTGAACAGAAAGCGCCTGAAGCCCGACCGTCGTAAAACAAAAACATTTTCTCCGACGGTCAGCGTATCGACAATGCTGCTCGAGCCGCGGATGATAAAGCAGTTTTTCTGCAGAAAATCACCGGGGCAGTCAAGCTGCCTGCCGCAATGATAAATATCCCCCGAGCCGTATTTTTCGATACCGCTCAAGAGAAGAAACAGCTTTTTCTTCTCATGCTCCTTACGGCAGATTATGCTCAGCGTTTCGCCGCGCATTATGCTGAGACTGAAATGGCTCAGATACCTGATGCCCCGCTCGGAATAGCAAAGCGCGCTGTAGTAAAGGATCTCGTCAGCCATTTGCACCACCGTCTGCCGACCTGATCTTGCGGGGAATGCGCACCTCTATCGAGGTGCCCTTTCCAAGAAGACTGTATACGGTTATGCCGTAGGGCTTACCGAAAAGCAGCGATATACGCCGGCTGACATTTCTCAGACCTATACCGGTCCCCGTTGTCGCAGGGGCATTAAGACCGCCGTCAGGCTCACTTTTTATAAAATCGTTTATTGCGTTGAGCCTGTCCGGCTCGATGCCGATGCCGTTATCCGTGCAGCGAATGATAAGATCGTTCCCAAGCTTTTCAAAGGTCAGCGCGATGTGCCCCGAATCAAGCTTTGCGCTCAGCCCGTGATGTATGGCGTTTTCAACCAAGGGCTGCAATGTCATCTTCGGTATCAAAACATCATAGACCGTCTCGATGCCTTCCGGGCAGCCGATCTCCAGCGGCTCAAGCGCGGCGAATCTGAATTGCTGTATTTTATAATAATTGCGAACATTCTGAATTTCGTCATATACGGTGACGATATTGCCCTTATGACTGATGCTGTACCTGAAAAAGCTTGACAGAACACCGATTATGTCGGCAAGCTCGTCCTGATCGCGGATAAGAGCCTCGCCTCTTATGCAGTCCAGCGTGTTGTATAAAAAGTGCGGATTTATCTGCTTCTGCAGGGTGGAGAGAACTATTTGCTTTTTTTCGATCTCGGCTTGATAGTTTGCCTTATCCTCCGAGAGGATCTCCTCGCGCAGACCGTCCGCAAATTCCCTCGGAGAATTGTATACCGGTGAATGCGGCGCGGAGAGGCTCGTTTTGCCGCCGTCCTTCAAGCCCGCGGCAAGCAGATAAAGAGTCTCGCAGGCGGGAGATACGAATATAAGCAGCGCGATCAGCAGGAGCAGCGCGGCGCCGCAGACGGCGGCCGTCAGATAGTCGCCCGCGGAGCTCGGCTCGGCGAAAAATGTCAGTCTGAAAAACAAAAGCAGCAGCAACGCAAAGCAAAGCGCAAACACGGTATATATAACTTTTCTGATGGCTTTAAAATTATTTTTCATCATATCACCGGATCACTGATAAAGCTTTCTGTATTCGGAGGGCTTGATCCCCATTGTCTTTTTGAAGACATTCCCAAAGTACCGGTGGCTGTCAAAGCCTACGGCGGCGGCGATCTCCTCAACCGTCATGTTTGTGGAGACCAACAGCTTTTTCGCCTGCTGGACTCTGTACCCGTTTATGAAATTAACGATATTTTCGCCGGTTGCCTTCTTGAACACATTGGAAAGATATGCGGGGCTGAGATAAACTGCCGAGGCGATGTCCTCAAGGCGGATCGGATGGCTGTAGTTTTTATAAATATATTCCTTCGCCCGTCTTATAGGCAGATTTTCCTTGTCCATGAGGTGTTTTTTAAGCTCACCGAGCTCCGTCGTTATAACGGAGGAAACGGCGGCGGCAAGCGAGGGGATATCGGAGCAATGTACAAATTCAAACTCCAGCTGACTTTTGATAAACGCGGTCTTTTCGCAGCCGGCAAAGCCGTTTTCGATAAAGTCGGAAAAAGCATCGCAGACCCTCTCGATAAACAGCAGGTTCGTCAGAGCCCGCCGTTCGGAGAGATCCGAAAGGAACGAGCCGTATGCCTTTTCAAATGTTTCGGGAGAGCACGCCTCAATCGCGCGCTCAACGGGGACGATGCTGTCGTCGAGCTCTTTGACCGATTTCGCCGCGTCAATGCGGGTCTTGACCGCATCCCAGAAGATCAGCCTGTTGTGCCCTATGGCAGAGCGGTAACGGATGATCTCCTGAGCGTGCTCCAGTGAACGGCTGAGCAGAGACAGCTCGCCGACGGCCTCGCCTATGCCTATGGTGAGACCGAAGCCGGCAAACAGATTGATCACCGGACAGATCTTGTCAAACATTTGCTGCAGCAGATGGGGAATGTCTGTGCCGGGCGTGTAGTTTATCCCGATAAGAAGTCCGTTTCCCAGCTCGGCAAACAGAACATCGCTGCATACATCGCCGAGCATTTTTCCGCACATATCATGCAGCTTGCCGATAAGCGAATTCAGGCTTCCTATGTCCGGTCCGTCTCTGCCGGTGTCGATATACAGATACATTCCCTGAAAAATGCCGTCGGTAAATTTTGTCCCGTATCCGCGATTTACGGCGTCGAGCGATTCGCAGCCGCGCTTTGACAGCAGCGGAAGCAGAACGGAAATAAAGTGCTCACGGGAGCCGGCAGCCGTGCCGGCGCTGTCCGCAGAAGACCTGCTGCCGGCTTCGGCAGACAGCTCGAGCGTTATATTGCGCAGTGACTCGTTCAGCTCCTCCGCGTCGATCGGCTTGAGGAGATAGTCGTTGACATTGTATTTGAGGGCGTTGTGGGCATATGCGAATTTCTGATATCCGCTTATTATAATGATCTTGCATTTGTTGCTGCATTCCCGTATGGCTCTTATGGCGTCAATGCCGTTTATTCCGGGCATTTGAATGTCCGTGATGACAATGTCGGGAAGCTTTTCGCGGACCGCCTCCAGAAGCGCACTGCCGCTTGATGCGGTGCCGACAAGCCGCAGTCCAAGCTCGTTCCAGCGGATCGATTTCTCAAGCAGAGCGCATATTCTCATTTCGTCGTCCGCAATAATTACCGTAAACATTTTTGCTCCTTAACCTGCAAGCAATATTTGCAGCATGTTAAATATACTTATAATATTTGTACTAATTGTTTTAATTATATCAAATGTAAACAAATATGGCAACATCCTTGACTTTGAATATTGTTAAAAACAAATAAACGCCGAAAGATTTAGGACTTAATCGAAAAATTAGTACATTGTGTCGGGCGTCATGTTCAAGATAGAATATATACACCAAGCCGAAAAACGGCAAAGAAAATAAGAAAACAGGAGATGTAAGAATGAAAAAGTATGTTAGCCTGCTGCTGGCACTGGCAATGGTTTTTGCCCTGTGCGCCTGCGGCAGCACCGACACCGGCAAAAATTCGGAGGAAGGCCTCACGGTAGGCTTCTGCGCATCCGACAGCACAAACCCCGTATTCATCAAATGTGAGCAGTGGCTCAAGCAGCAGTGTGAGGCAGACGGAAACACACTCATGACCAAGTACTACGAAACCGACGCGGCAAAGTTCCTTGACATCTGCGAGAACTTCATCATTGCGGGCTGCGACATTATCATCGTGCAGGATCCCGATGAAAACATTTCCGCCGATGTTCTTTCCAGAGCAAAGGAAGCAGGAATTATAGTCTGCACGCTCGACACCGACAACGAATTTGCGACCTATGTTCAGGAGGATCAGAACGAGGAAGCCGGACGCCTTCTCGCCCAGGAGGCGATCAAGTATATCAACGAGAACCTCGGCGGAAAGTGCAGGATCGTCTCCTACGACTGCCCCCAGTCCGAAACCATGAAGGTCCGCAATGAGGTTTTCATCGAGGAAGTGCTTAAGGCCTGCCCCGGCTCCGAGGTCGCCTGTGAGATCGATGTATGGAATGTCAATGCCGACTGGGTCGGTCTCGGAGAGACCTCCATGCAGGCGGCAGGCGACGCGTACATAATCGTGTCCGTTGCGGATGTCTGCACTCTCGGAGCGCTTGAGGCATACAAAACCGCAGGTCACGATGCAACGGAGGGGTATGCGGCATTCTCCTTTGATGCCACCGAGGCAGCGGTTGCCGAAATGACGACCGAAAACAGCATCCTGCACACCTCCATCTACATGGGCTATCCCGATGTCGTGCAGAAGCTGTACACCTCCGCAGTCAACACTGCAAAGACCGGTGAGGTGACCGACCGCTACTGTGCGGCAGACCTTATCGCGATCGACAAGGACAACTACGAGCTGATCGGATAAAAAACGGATTTTCGGATCATGCCGAAAGACGCACAACAGTTGGCAAAGGAGATAAGTGCATGGAAAATGTGATCCTGTCCATGGAACATATCACAAAAATATACCCCGGAGTTCGTGCACTCAACGATGTAAGCGTTGAATTTAAAAAAGGCGAAGTACACGCGCTCATGGGCGAAAACGGTGCCGGAAAATCCACATTGATCAAAACGCTGTCGGGAGCCATTGCTCCCGATAGCGGAACAATTATATTGGAAGGCAGCAGCTATAACGGACTTACCCCGCATAAATCAAGAGAGCTGGGTATAGGCGTTGTATACCAGGAATTTAATCTGTTTCCCGAATTGCCCGTATACGAAAACATATTTATGGGCAATTTCCGTAGAAAAAACGGTCTTGTCGATCATCAGGGGATGATACGGCAGACCGCCGAAATGCTTGATGAGCTTGGGCTGAAGATAAGCCCGACGGCAAAAATAAAGGACCTGAGCGTAGGCTATATGCAGCTTGTTGAGATATCCAAGGTCCTGTTTTATGATATAAAGATCCTTGTGCTTGATGAACCGACGGCTCCGCTTACCACAAACGAGACCAATATTCTTTTCGGCTTGATAAAAAAGCTCAAGGAGCAGGGCGTTACGGTGATCTACATCTCGCACAGGCTCAACGAGGTTTTCGACATCGCCGACCGCGTTACGGTGCTGCGGGACGGAAGCAAGATCTCTACGCATCCCATTGAGGAGATCACCAGAGACAGCCTTATAAAGGAAATGGTCGGGCGCTCCATTTCCGATGAGTATCCCGCCAGAAGCTGCCCTATCGGAGAGCCCGTTCTGAAGGTCACCGATCTTTTCGGAAACGGTGCCCGACATATTTCGTTTGAGCTGCACAAGGGCGAGGTTTTGGGCATGGCAGGGCTTGTCGGTGCAGGACGGACCGAAACCGCCCGTATGATATTCGGCGCCGACCCGATTACGGCGGGCACGATCGAGCTTGACGGAGAGATAGTTCACATCACATCGCCGAAAAAGGCGGTCGAGCTTGGAATAGCGCTGATCCCCGAGGACAGGAAAAGTCACGGCGCACTGCTGGATCTGTCGATCTCCGACAACATGAGCCTTGCGATCCTGCCCCGGCTTTCCAGGCTCGGCATTATAAATCAGGCGGCAGAGAAAAAGGTCGTAGATGAACATATAGAAAAGCTCAGAGTTAAAACCCCAAGTCCCGAGCAGAAGGTGAAGAATCTCAGCGGCGGCAACCAGCAGAAGGTCATTCTCGGCAAGTGGCTTGCCGGTAATTCAAAGGTCATTCTCTTCGATGAGCCTACGAGAGGAATTGATGTGGGCGCAAAGCAGGAGATATATAAGCTTATTAACAGCCTGTGCGAGCAGGGCGTCGGGATCCTGATGATCTCCTCGGATATGGAGGAGATCATACGAATGTCCGACAGGATACTTGTCCTCAGCGAGGGCAGCCAGATGGCGATACTGAACAAAGAAGAATTTTCTCAGGAAAAGATCCTCTCGTACGCATCCGGAAATAAATGAGGTGACTACTATGGAAAAAATCTTAAAGGGGCTCAAGCAGTACGGCACAACGCTTATCCTTATCATTATGATCGCGTTCTTTGCGGCTGCAAACCCCAATTTCAGAACGGCAGACAACCTTATCACCGTTCTCAGGCAGGTATCCATGCTCGGCATTCTGTCCGTCGGACTGACCTTTGTTTTTCTGCTCGGCGATATCGACCTGTCAGTTGGCGTAATGATGGGCCTGTCGGCAACCACATCGGCTCTTTTCATGACCTCTCTCGGTCTGCCCGTTATCGTGTCCTGGCTCCTGGCGATAATGCTGTGTACCATTGTCGGCGCAGTCAACGGCATTATCGTCACTACGACAAGGATGCCTGCACTCATTGCAACTCTGGGTACGCAGAACATAATCTACGGTATCAACTACATGCTCTGCGGAGGTCTTGCCGTATACGGCATCCCGGAATCGGCGAAGTTTCTCGGTCAGTATAAGCTGTTCGGCTTTTTCCCCGTTCCGGTGCTTGTTATGATAATCGTTTTCCTGCTTGGCTCATTCATCCTCAGGAGAACATATTACGGACGCTATTTCTATGCGGTGGGCGGCAATGCCGAGGCGACCCGCCTTTCCGGCATTAATATCAACAAGGTCAAGATCCTTGCATACTCCCTGTGCGGCTTCTGCGCAGGCATAGCGGGCGCCATCAATATGTCCCGCGCAAATTCCGGACAGCCCAGCGCCGGTCACGGCTTTGAAATGGATGTTATCACCGCCTGCGTTGTCGGCGGTATCAGCGCCGGTGGCGGCGGCGGAAAAATGAGCGGCGTTATCAGCGGCGTGCTTATTATCGGCGTTCTGTCAAACGGAATGACTATAATCGGCATCAACGACTATTGGCAGATGGTCGCAAAGGGTCTGGTGCTTGTGCTTGCCGTCGGTCTTGATTACTATCAGAAGACAAAAGGCAAGAAGGCAAAGCTGACGGATGCGGTCTGAAAGGAAGTTCAGCATGAGCAGACTTGAACGAGTGTCCCCGAAAAATCTGGGACTGAGCCCCGATGCCCTGAGCAATTATCTGGACAGGCTCGGAAGCAGCGGCTGCCATTCCGTCATGGTTCTCAGAAACGGCAAGGTCGCGCTCGAGGGCTGGTGGGCACCGTATAAGGAAAATTATAATCACATAGCATATTCCCTGAGCAAGAGCTTTGTTTCCGCCGCCGTCGGATTTGCCTTACAGGAGAAGCTCTTGAAATTGGACGATCCGGTGGCCGATTATTTCCCCGAGCGTTTTACCTGCCGCCCGTGCGAGAACATGCTCAAGCTCAAAATACGGCATCTGCTTACAATGAGCATGGGGCACCGCGGAGTGACCGACCATGACTTCTACGGCAGCGCCGACTGGCTTGACGAGATGCTTCACCTGTATTTGGAGAACGAACCCGGCACGGATTTCTTTTACGATAACCGCTGCACATTTATATGCAGCGTTATCCTTCAGAGGCAGACCGGCATGACGGTGTATGAGTATCTTCGTCCCAGACTGTTTGAGCCCCTCGGGATATCCGGCATATGGTGGGAGACCTGCGGCGGATATAACCCCGGCGGCTGGGGACTGAACCTGAAGACCGAGGACATTGCAAAATTCGGTCAGTTCTGCCTGAACAAGGGCAGCTGGAACGGCACTCAGCTGCTCGGGCCCGAGTTCCTTGCCGAGGCGGGCTCGTGCATAAATAAAACCGCCGGAGTCAGCGTCTATGACTGGGCGGATTGGCAGCAGGGCTATGGCTATTTCTTCTGGCAATGCACGCCCTCCGGCGTATATCGTGGCGACGGCGCTTTCGGGCAATTTGCGATCGTTGTGCCCGAGCAGGATATGGTGATCGCCATCACCGCGGGCACAGACCGCGCCTGCGAGCTGCTCAGCGCCACATGGGAGATGCTGCGCGACGCGCCCTGCAATACGGCAGGGGACGAAAATGAGCTCAAAGCGAAGGCGGCGTCACTCTGCATCCCGGCCTGTGAGTCCGGCAAGCTCCCCGCAGAAATGGCGGGGTACAGCGGAGTGACCTTTGATTTTCCCCGAAACGAAGCCGGCTTTGAAAGCCTCAGCGTGGAATTCGGGCTGACCGATAAGCTCAGCATTGTCATTGGCGGTGAGGCGTTTGAGGTGTTTTCCGGTCATGGCAGCTGGGTCGAAACGGCAACGGGCTTTCAAGCGGAGCGCTTCAATGCAATGACAAGCTTCTTTTACTCGGATGCTGCGTGCTGCTCCGGATGGGACGCCAACGGCGAGTATATTGTCAGGCTTGCTTTTACAAGAACGCCGTATGTAGATACCATGCGTATTCGCTTTGCCGGAAACGCGGTTCATGTCAGATATGAATGCAGCCCCACTCTCCCGCTTCGTCACGGGGTCATTGAGCTCATCGGCTGCACGGCCGAAAGGAAATAAAAATGGATAACAAAACGAGACTCGGCTTTATAGGCCTTGGGACCATGGGGCTGCCGATGGCGGTCAATCTTCTCAAAAGCGGACTTGAGGTCGTCGGCTTCAACCGTTCGTTGCCCGCAAGGCAGTCGTTTGCCGCCGCGGGAGGAACGGCCTCGGATACGATAGATGAGGTCATCGGCGGCTGCGATGTGATCTTTTTATGCCTGCCTACCAATGATTCCGTAAAGCAGACGGTTGAGAAGATCATCTCGCTCGGCGCAAGAGGCACCGTAATTGCGGACATGGGCTCAACCTCTCCCGGAATAATAAAGGCGCTTTGCGCAGATGCGGAGAAAAAAGGGATCGCGGTCCTGGACTGCCCCGTTTCCGGCGGTCAGTCCGGCGCGGTCGCCGGAACGCTGTCGATAATGTGCGGAGGCAATGAGGATGCATTCGCTCGGATAAAGCCTCTGCTGCGAACAATGGGAACAACGGTAACGCTCATGGGACCGTCGGGCTGCGGCAGCACTGCCAAGCTCGCAAATAACATGATGGTCGGAGCGCATCTCTCGGCCATGGCCGAAAGCTATGCTTTTGCCGTCAAGGCGGGAATTGATCCGAGCCGGCTGTTTGGGGCAATAAAAAACGGATTTGCACAAAGCGCGGTCATGGACGCAAAGGTCCCCAAAATGCTTGCGCGGGATTTTTCGGCAAGCGCAAGAATAGAAATACACATGAAGGACATTAAAAATGCTCTTGAGCTTGCAAAGGAAACCGGTGTCGAGCTTCCGCTGACAGAGCTTGTGCTGGAGCAGATGACTTATCTTGCCGACAACGGCATGGCAAAAGAGGATCAATGCGCCATGGTCAAATATTACGAGAATACAATGGGCGTGACCGTCGAATAAAGTCACGGAGCTTTTATAAAAATATGCACCCATAGCTTTCTCCCGGGAGAAGGCCGTGGGTGCATATTTTCGCGGTGTGCTGCCGTGCCGGTGCATTGTCCGCCGCGGGAGCGGCTCAGAAAGCGCCGAGGGATTTGAACAGGAGCGACCAGCCGAACATGGTAAAGCAGCACAGGGCGCTGGTGGCAACAACGATGTCGCCCGCGAGCTCATCGTCTCCGCCCATCTGCTGGACCATGGTAAACGACGCGATGGCGGTAGCCGAGCCGAAAATGGCTATCATTCCGGCAAACTCGATGCCGCGCACGCCGACGAGATATGCCAGCGTAAGAAACACGCAGGGGATGATGACAAGTCTGCCCAGACACACCTGAATGAGATCCTTTATGTACTTATGAATGCCGCCCCACTGGAAGAACGCGCCGAGCAGAAACAGCATCATGGGATTCGTCGCGGTGCCGATCTGCCGCACGGCAGAGAGCAGGAACTCCGGAAGCTCAATGCCCAGCAGGAGAAAGCCCAGACCGAACACGGTCCCGAGGATGAGCGGATTTTTTATGATATCCAGCAGCAGGTGCCAGACATTCAGCTTTCCGCCGCTAAAGGTCTCAAGCGTTATCACCGCCAGAGCATTATACATCGGAACAACGACGGCGATGAGCACGACGACCGGTCCCACATCCACGCCGGATACGAGCGCCGAGGCCAGCGGCAGCCCGATAATAACAAAGTTTGAGCGGTAAAGCCCCTGTATCTTAACGCTGCGCTTTGCCGGCTCCTTTTCGGTGAGGAGCACATATCCGAGGCACAGGAAAAATTCCGCGAGCACGCACAGCGCCGTGAAGCCCAGCAGCTTCGGCTGCACCGCCGTGGACAGGTCCGAGGAATAGATGTTGTAAAACAGCATCACCGGCATGAAATAGCGAAACAGCATCTTATTGAGCTTCGGGACATCCGAGCGGCTTATGGCGCCCAGATGCCTCGCAAGGCAGCCGAGCGCCATGATGATGAATATCGGAGCGACCGCATTCAGACAAACGATTAGACTGTTCATTTTCCGTCCCTTCTCTGAAGCTTGTGCTTTTTCCCGTCGGGTGTCTGGATGTAGGTGTTTTCGAGTATCTCAATTGCCCCCTTGCGCCACTCGTCAAGATACTCCCTGCGCAGCTCGTCGCGCTCGGAGATCTCCTCGGGTGTGAGCGGGCGCTCTCTTTTGAGGCGCGCAAGCGCGTTTATCCTCTCAAGCTTTGAGTTTTCCATTATTCTATCGTCCCCAATTCGTCAAGAGTTTTCTCAAACGCCGGAATAAAGTGCTCGATGAAGTATTCGGCCTCCGGCAGACCATAGGCGTGTATCGCGTCGAGAGTCTGGCGCTCGGCGTTTAAAAATTCGTTGCTGCCTGCCTTGCGCTCCTCGATGCATTTTATATATGCGCTGAGCTTATCGGCGGCCTTGACTATCGGGTGCAGCTCGCGCTGGGTCTCTCCCGTGAGCAGCGGCTCAAACGCCGGCCGGAGCTCGGCGGGCAGCATGCCCAGAAGCTTCTCCGAGGCGATGGTCTCAACGCGCCTGTACGCGCTCATGATCTCGTCGTCGTGGTATTTTATCGGCGTGGGCAGATCTCCGGTGAGTATCTCGCTTGCGTCGTGGTACAGCGCGACCGCCGCGCACGCATTCGGGTCGCAGGGGATACCGTACACATCGCGGCGGATAACGCCGAGGGCGTGCGCGATAACGGCGACCATGTGGCTGTGCTCCTGAATGTTTTCGTGTATGGAATTGCGCATCAGGCTCCAGCGCTCGATATAGCGCATTCGCGAGATAAGCGCGAAAAAATTACTGTCCATTCTTCTTCTCCTGTGTTAAAATCAGATGTATGTTATCACAACACAGAAGTAATATCAAATCATTTGCGGAACAATTTCGCGCGAAATTTCGTCATAGGAGCATTGACAAAAGTGAAAGGATCGACCGCAGTGAAAAACTTAAAAAGCATCGTCTGCTGTGCGCTGTGTCTTGCACTGGCGGCGCTGTGCGCCTGCTCGACGCAGAAGGACATTGCAAAAGCAAATAAAAATGCGCAGATATCAAACCCCGTGCATGAGTCGGACGCCGTGGAGTTCAAGTCCGCCGGCATAGTCATGCCGGATATCGAGGGCAAAACACCGGTTTATACGACCGTCGACGGCGACAGGACGCTGTATCAGGCCGATTACGGCGACTTTGTCATCCGTGCGCAGAAAACGGATAAGCGGGAGGATATCTCCGGCATGAGCTATGACTGGCAGGAGGAGCCGATCATGACACTCGAGCTTTTACAGGGCGACCCCGTCGTGAAGCTCGACGGAAACGGAGCCGGCATCATCTGCTGGTATCTGGGAGGCCGGAGCTGGTCAGTCGGCATGGTCTCCGGTGCGGACGCGGATACGCTCAGGAGCCTGTACTTCAGGACAGCCGACCTCAACCCGTAAAAAAAGCTTTACAAACGCTGAGGTAAGTGGTAATATTACAAGGCTAAGCCCGTGTACTCAGTAATCGGGAGACCTTTCATCCCTTTACTTAGTCACAGGGTATATGAAAATTATGAAAGGGGTATCTTCATGATCACCAAAGAGACCAAGACCGCCGTTATCGAGGCAAACAAGACTCACGAGACCGACACCGGTTCTCCCGAGGTACAGATCGCCATCCTCACTCAGCGCATCCGTGAGCTGACCGCTCACCTGAAGGTCCATCCCAACGACGACCACAGCCGTCTGGGCATGTACAAGATGGTCGGCAAGCGCCGCCGTCTGCTCGACTACCTCGCAAAGAAGGACATCGAGCGCTACCGTGCGATCATTGCAAAGCTGGGCATCCGCAAGTAAGTCCGGCATTTCCGAAGGGTATGAAGGTTTTAAGCAGGGGACAAGTGAATATTGTCCCCTGCTTTTTTAGTGCTGTGCCCATCCATGTTGTGTCGGCTGACGCCGAGATATATTCTCACCTCATCAGTCAGGCTTGCGCCTGACAGCTTCCCCTCAAAGGGGAAGCCACGATCCCTCAGTCAGCCTCACGGCTGACAGCTCCCTTTGCGCAAGGGAGCCAATAGCGGTGCGCCGTTACATTAGGCGAACTCATGGAGTGCGCTGCCTCCCTTGTGCAAAGGGAGGTGGGTCGGCGTTAGCCGAGCCGAAGGGATTGTGCCACTCGCCGCGGCAGTCATTTGACTGCACTGTCAAGGTAACGCACTGCGGAAAGTCTTTTGCCCTTGCCTTCCCCTTGAGGGGAAGACCAAGGAAGCATCAACGGGATGCGGGAGCGCTCCGGTTTCGCCCGCAGTCACCGGTCGGGACACCAGAGATAAATGTATCCGCAGGTGCGGAAAAGCGCCTCCGAAAAACTCTGAAATCGCCCACGAAAAGGAGCTTAGTATTTGAAAACGGGCTTCGGCAGGAAGTTTGTTTTCAAGTGCTATGCTCCGGCGGTTTTTGAAATATAAAAATAATGAAAAGGAGCAAAACAAATGATAATTACTCACAAGGAATTTCCCGAGTACAGAAAATTTGAGATCGAGTACGAAGGCCGCCCTCTGAAGATGGAGGTCGGCAAGATGGCGGAGCTGTGCAATGCCGCCGTGCTCGTCACCTACGGCGAGACCACCGTGCTCGTCACCTGCACCGCATCGGCCCGTCCCAAGGACGGCATCGACTACTTCCCTCTCGCCGTTGACTTCAACGAGAAGCTCTACGCCGTTGGCCGCATCCCCGGCAGCTTCATGCGCCGCGAGGGTAAGCCCAGCCTGCCCGCGGTGCTGGCATCGCGACTCATCGACCGCCCCATGCGCCCCCTGTTCCCGAGCGATCTGCGCAACGATGTCGTCATCGCCTGTGAGGTCCTGTCGGTAGACCGCGATTGCAGCCCCGAGATCACCGCAATGATCGGCGCATCGGCAGCCGTCAGCATCTCCGACGTTCCCTTCAACGGCCCCATCGCGGGCATCGTTCTCGGCTGGGACGGTGAGAAGTTCCTGTTTAACCCCACTCAGGAGGAGCGCAAGACCAACCGCATGACCACCACCATCGCCGCGACTCACAAGAAGATCGTCATGATCGAGTCCGAGGCCGATCAGGTTCCCGACGATGTCATGTACGAGGGCATCGTTCAGGCTCACGAGCATCTCCAGCCCGTGCTCGACCTCATCGACAGGATGGTCGCCGAGGTAGGCAAGCCGAAGTTTGAGTACGAGCATGCCTCCTTTGACGAGGAGCTGTTCAACAAGCTCGTCGAGAACGAGTTCGAGGGCATGGAATACTGCATGGACACCGCCGATAAGAATGTGCGCGAGGCACGCGTCAACGAGTGGGTCACCGCAATGGAGGCAAAATACTCCGAGGAGCACCCCGACATCATGCAGTACATGGACGAGATCCTCTACAAGCTTCAGAAAAAGGTCGTCAAGAAGTGGCTGCTCGCCGGCAAGCGCGTTGACGGCCGCGCAATGAATGAGATCCGTCCCCTCGGCAGCGAGGTCGGCATTATCCCCAGAGTGCACGGCTCGGCGCTGTTCACCCGCGGTCAGACCCAGGTGCTGTCCATTGCAACTCTCGCAACCCTCTCCATGTCCCAGAAGCTCGACACCATCTGGGAGGAGGAAGAGAAGCGCTTTATGCATCACTACAACATGCCCTCCTACTCGACCGGCGAGGCTCGCGCCAGCCGCAGCACCGGCAGACGCGAATACGGTCACGGTGCTCTCGTCGAAAAGGCGCTCGAGTGCGTCATTCCCGAGGTCGAGGACTTCCCGTACACCATCCGCGTAGTCTCCGAGATCCTCTCCTCCAACGGCTCGACCTCTCAGGGCTCCATCTGCGGCACCACGCTCGCACTCATGGACGCGGGCGTTCCCCTCAAGGCACCCGTCGCAGGCATCTCCTGCGGTCTTATTCAGGACGGCGATGACTTTACGACCTTCATCGACATTCAGGGCGTTGAGGACTTCCACGGCGAGATGGACTTCAAGGTCGCCGGCACCAAGGCCGGCATCACCGCCATCCAGATGGACCTCAAGAACGACGGCCTCAAGCACGAGATCGTCAAGGAGGCTCTCGAGATCACCCGCGAGGCCCGCTATCAGATACTCGACGAGGTCATGCTCAAGGCTCTGCCCGAGCCGCGCAAGGAGCTGGCCAAGAGCGCTCCGAAGATGATCCAGATGAAGATCAATCCCGACAAGATCCGCGAGGTCATCGGCTCCGGCGGCAAGGTCATCCAGAAGATCACTGCCGACACCGGCTGCAAGATCGACATTGAGGACGACGGCAGCATCTTTATTGCGTCCGAGGACATCGAGGCCTGCCGTGCGGCACGCCAGACCATCGAGAATATCGTTTTCGAGCCTGAGGTCGGCGCACTGTATTACGGCAAGGTCGTGCGCATCATCCCCATCGGCGCATTCATCGAGCTTGCTCCGGGCAAGGACGGAATGTGCCATATCAAGGACCTTGAGTTCAAGCGCACCGAAAAGGTCGAGGATGTTCTCAATGTCGGTGATATGACATGGGTCAAGGTCACCGAGATCGACGACCGCGGCAGAGTCAATCTCTCCCGCAAGGAAGCTCTCAAGGAGCGCGGCGAGGCCTGATCAAACAGCAATGCACCCCCGAACGGATAATTCCGCTCGGGGGTTTCCGCTGCATCTGCCGGCAGACAAGCACAAACCACCGGACGGCTTTCCGTTCGGTGGTTTGCTGTAAAGTGAAGATAAAAGGAGTATAGAACTTTGCTATGGTAAAGGAAAGATTTTGCCTCGCGGCACGGGGACCGGCCGCACCGCGTGACTAAGAAGATACATATGGGGGTTACGATATGCATTGTAGCGTATATGCCGCTGTGTATCCGCTCCGAACAGACACACCTCGGCTCCAAACGGATTTTTTGATGCGTTTTTCCGCAGCTGCGGATACATTTATCTCCGGTGTCCCGACCGGAAAGTGCAGCCGAAACCGGTACATTGCCGCGTAACAAAAGTGTGCCCTTGGCTTCCCTCAAGTGGAAGCCAAGGGCAAAAATCTTTCCGCAGCGCGTTACCGCGACGGCGCAGAAAAACCAGACTGCTCCGGCAGGAGGTTGCGCATACTGCGCAGACCTATAGCCAAGGTCGATATGTTGTGCAGCAGGGCGCTTGTCGCAGGCGGCAGCACTCCGGCTACGCCGAGGGCGATCAGCGATGCATTAAACGAAATTATAAAGCGGTAGTTCCAATGTATGCGCGCCATGAGGGCATCACTTATGCGCTTGAGCGTGATCAGGCTCTCAAGATCATCCGAGCAGATGGTTATATCCGCGATCTCGCGTGCGATGGCGGCACCGTCACTCATTGCAATACCGGCATCGGCCTCGCTCAGAGCGGGCGAATCGTTCACGCCGTCGCCTATCATGACGACCTTTCTGCCGTTTTCGTGCTCGGCGCGGATAAAGCTTGCCTTATCCTCGGGCAGCACCTCTGCATAGTACTCATCGACACCGGCAAAGCCCGCGACTGCTCTCGCCGTGCGGTCGCTGTCGCCGGTCATCATCACGAGCTTATTTATGCCCAGCTCGCGCAGCGCGCTCATAACTCCGCGCACCTCGTCTCTCAGGGGATCCTCTATGCAGATGACCGCGGCGAGTGTGCCGCTTATGGCAAGATACAGGTGCGAATACTGCGTGGGCAGAGATTCAAATCTCTCCAGCTCATCCTCGGGCACGGTGCAGCCCTCGTCCTCAAACACGAAGTGATGGCTTCCGAGCACGACCCTTCTGCCGTCGACGATACTGTGGATGCCGTGAGCCACGACATACTCGACCTTTGAATGACGCTCGGCATGGCTGAGCCCCCGCGCCTTTGCCTCGGCTACGACCGCATTTGCGATCGAGTGCGGATAGTGCTCCTCAAGGCACGCGGCAAGGCAGAGCATATCGCCGTACTCATTGCCGCCGAATACGATTATATCCGCAACGCGCGGGCTGGCATGGGTGAGAGTGCCGGTCTTGTCGAACACCACGGTGTCCGCCTGAGATACTGCCTCAAGGAACTTGCCTCCCTTGACGGATATGCCGTTTGCACCGCTCTCGCGCATGGCTGACAGGACCGTTATCGGCATAGACAGCTTGAGCGCGCACGAAAAATCGACCATGAGTATGGCAAGCGCCTTCGTGGGATCGCGGGTCAAGAGCCATGTCAGGACCGTTGCACCGAGGCTGTACGGCACGAGCCTGTCGGCAAGGTGGTAAGCCTGCGACTCGGTATCGCTCTTGAGCTTTTCCGATTCCTCTATCATGTGGACGATGCGGTCGTATCTGCCGGAGCCGAGGCTCTTTTCGACACGGATGATCAGCTCGCCCTCCTCAATGACCGTTCCGCCATAGACATAGCTGCCGGTCTCCTTGTTGACGGGCATGCTCTCGCCGGTCATGGACGCCTGATTTACGGCAGCAGAGCCGGAGACGACCTTGCCGTCGAGCGGGATCATGCTGCCCATGCGGACGATCAGCTCATCGCCCTCCGCTATCTCGGAGATATTGCGCAGCTCCTCGGTATCGCCGAGCTTCACCCACACCTTATCGACATTGAGCGACATGGTGCGCGCAAGATCCGCCACCGATTTTTTGTGCGTCCACTCCTCAAGAATATCGCCTATTTTCAGCATGAACATGATGCTTGAGGCGGTGCCCGTATCGCCGCGCAGCACCGAAACGGTTATCGCCGTCGCGTCGAGAACGGCGACATCGAGCCTGCGCGCCAGCAGCGACTTGACGCCGCGTGCAAAGTAACGCGAGCATTTAACAACGCATATCGCCGCACGGATCGGCGCGGGCAGGACAGCCCTTTTGACGATCCTGCGCATGATGACACCGGCGAGCTTGTCCTCATATTCGCGGTTCAGCTCTCTGCCGGTGTTCATCGGAACGATATCGCACTTATCAAAGGAAAATTGCGCCAGAGCCGCCGTGACCGCCGCCTCACCACCGGTGTAGCACACGACCACATCGCAGGTGCGGTCAAACACCTTCACGGTTTTGACTCCCGACACCTCGGCAAGATACGCCTCGACGATATCCGCCTGAGCAAGGCTCATGCGCGGAAGGTCAAGGCGTACTCTCATTCTGCCGGGGCATCTGCTAAGTATACGGCACCTCATTACTCCGCCTCGGCAGGCTCAATGACGCAAGCGGCTTCTTCCTCGGCGCGGCGGGCGTTTATGCTCTTTGCTCCGGCATAGATATCCTCGCAGTCACAGCGGATATCGGTAGCGGTCTGCATAACGGAATCCTTTGCGCGCAGGACTGCCGCAGTGGCGTGTGTGTAAACGGTCTTGGCATCGCGGCTGCGGAGGATCCTGATGCCTGCGGTGCCGAACAGCACGCCCCAGCCAAACATTTTCACGGTGTCTTCAATGTGGAATTTCATAGTTATCTACTCCTTTTTTAGTATATATTAGAGTCGAGCAAACAGCTACTCGACTGTAATATAGCACACTAATTTGATTTTGTCTATCGGTGCGGTATATTGCTCTCGCTCACAGCGGCAGCCATTTGACTGCGCCGTCACGGTAACGCGCTGCGGAAAGACTTTTGCCCTTGCCTTCCCCTTGAGGGAAAGGTGGGTCGCGCAGCGAGCCGGATGAGGTGTTATTATATTCTGCCGAAGGCAACAATATTGTATCGGCTTACGCCGAGATTTATTCCCACCTCATCAGTCGGCTTCGCCGACAGCTTCCCCTCAAAGGGGAAGCCACGATCGCTCCCTTTACGCAAGGGAGCCAAGGGTGCACTACAGCAGTGCGGCAATATATCGGTTTCGCCCGCACCCACCGGTCGGGATACCGCAATGACCGTATCCGCAGGTGCGGGGAACCGCCTCCGAAAAACGGATGAGGTGTTATCAAATCGCGCCGCAGGCAACAATATTGTGTCGGCTGACGCCGAGGATTTATTTCCACCTCATCAGTCAGGCTTGCGCCTGACAGCTTCCCCTCAAAGGGGAAGCCACGATCGCTCCCTTTACGCAAGGGAGCCAAGGGCGCACTACAGCAGTGCGGCAATATACCGGTTTCGGCTGCACCCACCGGTCGGGCAGCCAGAGATAAATGTATCCGCAGGTGCGGAGGTTCGCCTCCGAAAAAACGCCTCTGAAAAAAGTTTTACGGTTTTCGTCAGCCGGCGCTGCGGTACTCGGTCGGGCTCATGCCGACGGTATCGCGGAAGGCTTTTGCAAATTTGCTGCCGTTATCGTAGCCGTAGCGTCCGGCGATCTCCATTATGCTCATCTCCGAACGGCGGAGGTCCTCGGCGGCGCACTGCATTTTCTGGGTACGGATGTAGGAATACACCGACTCGCCGTAAACTCCGCGAAAGCAGCTTTTGAGCGCGGTCTGGGATATGTGGAAGGTACCGGACAGCTCCGAGAGCGTTATGCGTCTGTCCATGTTCGCCGAGAGATACGCGCCGACGCTTTTTGCCAGCTCCACCTGCGAGGTGGAGAGCTTACGCTCCTCGATAACGCTCTGCGAGATATCCAGAGCGCTCAGAAACAGCAGGAGCTCAAGTATCTTGACCTTGAAATAGCCCTTGCGGATGCTCTCCGGAACGCTGTAGAGCTCGGAGAAGATATGCTCCACCGCCGGCGACGAGCGCGCGACGAAGCACTGACCCTGCGGGCAGAATTTTTCCATTATCGCCTGCGGCTGCACATTCACATCCGCAAGGAAGCAGGAAAGGCACCGCGGCGCATCCGCGCCGTTTATGCGTATCGTTATCCCCTCATAGCTGCCGGTGGGGAAGCTTGAGTGGGATATCGCTCCGTCCGAGAGGCTTATGGACAGATCCCCCGGAGCCAGATAGAAGAAATCGCTGCCTATCTGACATTCCATTCGTCCGGCGCGGCAGTGGTGTATCTCCAGCAGCGCCGAGCCCTCGCACGGTGCAAAGTCATGCTCATAGAGCTTTATATCGTTGTAGATAAGCTCTATGCCGGGAAAAACGGGGAAGCTTTTTACCTCGTAGCTGCCGTTTTTGCCGGAGTAGCTGTCAATTTTGCTCTGCATCGGAATACTCGGTCCTCATGAGCGTGTAAACGCCGAGGTCGTTTACCGCCTTGCGGAGGGTGTCCTCATCTACGGGGGTTTTCATGAGAACACGGACCTTGCCCTCGGAGGAGCTTGCCTTGGCCCACACTCCGTCTATCACATTGAGCGAATTTTCAACGCGCGTTTCACACGCCGAGCACATCATGCCGTCAACGGTAAGCTCCGCCGAATACGGATAATGCGCCTTGTTTTTATCCGCGACCTTTACCTTCTGCTGCGCATCGCCGCCGGCGCCGCAGCAGCCGGATGAGAGCTTTTTCATATAGCCCTTTATGACGAATACGGCGAAAACGATAATAACGATACCGGCTATCGCATACTCCATTTTTACTTCACTCCTTTTTTACATATCTGCCATCCTCAGCGCCTGCGCCATGGGCACCCGCTCAAGCCGCTTGGTCTGAATGAGATGGACGAGGAAATACACTGCCGCGCCGAGAGCCGGCATTGCAAGCCATATCCACGGCGCTATATAGAATGTCACCCAGCCGCTCATCTGCGCCATGAAGTAGTTGTAAAGCCATTTCATGACCACTGCGCTTATCGGCACGGTGACTATGAGCGACACGCCGACGACTATCGCCGTGGCGCTGTTATAAACGGAGCTTATCTCCCTGCGCGAGTATCCGAGGATCTTCAGCATGGATATGCTTCGGGCGTTCTTCTCGATTATCATTTTCGACAGCAGGTACACCAGAAGCATATACAGCGTGAGCGAAAAGCCGCCCATTATGGGGAACATGCGCCCCATGGAGTCGTCGAGCTGGTCGGTGATAACGGTCAGATCATGCTCGGTTATAACGCTCGACACCGCCTCGGGATCGAGGTCGTCGAGCTTCTCGTTTGAGAAATAGCCGTTGAAGAAATAGCTGTTGAGGTCAAACAGGTCGTTGAAATTGACCTTGTCCATGAATATCGCCAGCGACGCGGGATAATCCTTCACGCCGAAAACGGTGAGGGTATACTCCTTGTCGCCGTATTTTTCGTGCAGAGTTATCGTATCTCCGCGCTTTAAGCCGTACTTATCCGCCATCGAGCTCGACACGAGGACATTGTAGGTGTACGACGGCAGGTCCTTCGTTTCGACATAATCCGACTGCCGCCGGATGCCGTAAACGCTTATCTCCGCATCGTCGCCGCTGTTTTCGAGCGAGGTGACGCAGAAGGGCTCGGCGTTCTCGTTTTCCGTGAGCGCGGGCACCTTGAGAATATACTGGTAATCGGAGAACTTGGACCCGACCACCTCGTCCTTGAAGTTATCGAGCACCGGCGGCATGACAAGCCCGAACAGCAGCAGGACATTTGCAAGCAGGATGCCGATAAACAGCGTTATATAAGCGCCGCGGTTCTGCAGGACAACTCTCATACGGAAGCGCTTCATTATGCCGCCGCCCCGGAGCTTGGGGATAAACTGCTTTTTGCGCACCCTGAGATCATGCCGCAGGAAGCTCTGTATCGGCAGGCGCATCATGCGCCGCAGAACGAGCGTTACGACCGCCGCAATGAGAGCGCACGGCACCAGCGTCGTTTTTATAAACGCCTCGGAGCTCCAAACGGTAACATATGTCGGCAGCGAGTAGCTGTGATAATACAGCGCAGCGCACACATCCTTAAACACCGTGTAGCCGAGTACATTGCCGATAACGGCGGCGGCGAGCGTTACGGTCAGCGGCACGGACATATAGCGGCGCACCAGCTCTCTCCTTGTATAGCCCGAGGCGAGCAGCGTTCCGACGGTGCCGGACTCCTGCTCGACGGTGCTGCGGGTGGTAATGCCGAACACGAAGCCGAGTATAACGATGACGACATACAGCAGTACGATCATCATCGACTTATCGCCGACCATATCGTCACCGGCAAACATTATAGCCTGATTGTCCTGACGGTCCAGCACCTCGACTATCTCGGCATCCCCGGCAAGGATGCCGCTTATCTCGCCGGCTTTATCGTGGCACTGCTCGCCGGTCAGGCTCCTGTCGTTATTGAGCCATGCATAGCAGTAGTGAAGGTTTTCGTTTATGCCCTCAAATGTTTCGTCCGACACAACGGCGACGGAAAACTTATTCGCGTCAAGCATCATGTCGGTGTTGTTTTTGAAAAGCGCCGTGTAATCCGACAGCGCCACCGTGCCGGAGACCTCAAGCCCCGCAACGGTGCCGCCTATGCCGAGGCCGTTATTTTCGGCATAGAGCCTGTCAACGGCTATCTGCCCGTTTTCGGGCATTTTGCCGTCCATAAGGCACACTCTGTCCACATCGGTGCGGTCCTTGTAAACGCGCACGGTATTTTCGTTATCGAGCGTAAGCTCCTTATAATAAAGCGGGTACACGGTGATGCCGGCAGCACTGAGCTTTGCCTCGGTCTCCGCGGACAGCGCGTCCTCAAGGATGAAGTGTCCGCTTTCCACGGTATACTTATCGAAGCTCTCGTCATAGGCGCTGACCATACTGCCGGCCGCAACGATGAAGCCGGAAACAACGCCCGTCGTGAGCATCAAAAACAAAAACAGCGCTATGTACTTTCCGATATCGTGCCTGAGCTCGCGCCACAGGCGGTGTCTCAGGGGATCTCTCACTTGCAGCGCCCCCTCACCACTCAAGCTCAGCCGCGCTCAGCTTGCTTTCGTTTACCTCATCCGAGCGGATGAGGCCGTCGCGCAGGCGGATGATGCGGTCTGCCAAGCGCTTTATCGCATCGTTATGAGTTACGAGGATAACGGTGCTGCCGTATTTTTTATTTATGCTCTCGATAAGTGCGAGGATCTCCTTGGAGGTCTTGTAATCCAGAGCACCGGTCGGCTCATCGCACAGCAGGATGTCGGGGTTTTTGATTATCGCCCTGCCGATGGCGCATCTCTGCTGCTGACCGCCGGAAAGCTGCGAGGGCACCTTGTCGCGGTGCTCCCAAAGTCCCAGCGTTTTGAGTATCTCATCCGTGGGCAGCGGCTTATCCGCAAGGTAGGCGCCGATCTCAATGTTCTCCTTCACCGTGAGGTTCGGGATGAGGTTATACGCCTGAAAGACATAGCCCAGATGCCTTCTGCGGTAGACGGACAGCTCCTTTTCCTTCATTGCGCCTATCTTCTTTCCGCCTATGCTTATGCTGCCGCTGTCGGCGGTCTCTATGCCGCCTATTATATTCAGAAGCGTGGATTTGCCGGAGCCGGAGGGTCCCAGCAGCACGCCGATATTTCCTTTTTCAATGCCGCAGCTTATGCCGCGGAGCACCTCGCAGCGAGTATCGCCGCTGCCGAAGGCTTTGTGAAGATCCCTTATCTCAAGATACATTCTGTTTCCCTTCCGCGCCGCATTCCGCGCAGAGCTCCTCGAGGGTAGCCTCATCAAGCTCGGCAACGAGGGCGCAGGCTGCATTTTTTATATCCGCCTGCTCGGGAAGCACACTTGCAAGCGTTCCGCGCACGGCGCGGTAGTACCTGCTGTACCTGCCGGTAAGCTCCGCCCCGTAATCGGTCAGGTGAGAAAGTCCGGCAGCATCCTTTGTGATGATCTCGGCATCGCGGAAATTGCCAAGCATCGTATGTGCGCTCGGTTTTTTTATGTTAAGGTACCGCGCCACATCTATCGTCCGTATGCCGCCCGCACCCTTCAGGGCGTCCAGAGCCAGCAGATAGCGAACGACGGAAGGGGACACGGCAAGCTTGGGGTTAGTCATCGCTTACTCCTAATTGAAAAATTGGGAGGCGCAGAGGGGATGCCTGCGCCTCCCGTGGGAGAGAGTTCAGTTCTTTTTGAGACTGCTGACATTTACGGGCTTTGCGCACGCTTCACCGTGGCATTTGCCTGCCATGGCACAGGCGCCGCAGCCCCCGCATTTTGCTCCGCAGGAGGATATGCCCGCCTTCCTGTCTTTCACTATCGACCGAATTATGAGCGCCACTATGACGATCAGTCCTGCGGTTATAAGGATCGTTCCTATATTCGATGCTATCCATTCAAGCATTGCAGCTTCCTCCTTTTCTGATTTTTATCGGGTTATTATTACTTCAGCCCTACGGTTGCTTCCTTGGTGCTGAGGGTCTCAGCCTCCTTGTAGGGACGGAAGAGCATGTAGATCATGCCGGCGAGCAGAGCGATCGCGACGATCAGTCCGATGACATTCAGGCTGCCGGTAAAGGCTCCGCCGAACTGGTTGATCATCAGAGCGATGACATAAGCAAAGCCGCACTGATAGCCGATCGCAAACCAGGTCCAGCCGCGGTTGTTCATCTCGCGCTTGATAGCGCCGATTGCCGCGAAGCAGGGAGCGCACAGGAGGTTGAATACCAGGAAGCTGTAAGCGGTCACGCCGGTGAAGGCTGCTGCCATTGCCTGATAAACGGTGCCGTCTCCGCCGCCGTAGAGGATGCCGAGGGTACCGACGATGTTCTCCTTTGCAACGAGACCGGTGATGGAAGCGACGGTTGCCTGCCAGTTGCCCCAGCCGAGGGGTGCGAAGATCCATGCGATGG
>CAVHZB010000067.1:0-14105 GCA_963640555.1 Phascolarctobacterium succinatutens | reverse complement strand
TCAGCGTGTCAAAAAAGTCTGTGACTTTTTTGCACGCTTCAAAAACGCCACATTTTTTGTGAAGCTTACGCTTCACGAAAAATCTCGCTGCGCTCGTCAAAAAGCCTGATAAATCAGGCGTTTTTGATGGCTATAATCCAATTGCGAGCGGGGCCTTTGCCCCCTCGCGCACCCCTGCTGCGCGGATGCTTTTCCTCAGCAGCATAGTTTTTTGACAGTCTCAAGAGAGAGCGTTTGCTCTCTCTTGTCTGCATTATTCCGAATTATTCGAAATTGTCCGCTTCAGGCATCATTTCTGCGGATATGCGCCTGAGCATATTTGAAAACAGACCGACCTCCTCGGGGGTAAAGCTGTCTTCTATCCTGCCGAGCACGGTTTTTACATAGCTGCGCATTATATCCGTGTAGTTATAATACTTTTCCGACAAAACAAGGTGGTACTCTCTGCGGTCGGTATCGGAATTTTGCTTCTTGAGATAGCCCTTTTTGATGAGACTGTTGACCTTATATGTCGCATTCGACTGCGAAATGTTGAGAAACTCGGCGAAGCGCCCGATGGTCGGCTCGCCGAGTGCGTGTATTATCTCTATCGAGAACGCCTCCATAGCCGACAGCGAGCCCTCTCGTTCGCGCACAAGCTCAAATATTCTCCTGAAAAACTCGAGCTTGAACTTATCGTAGACCTCCAAGAAATTATCCTGAAGCATAACGCCCTCCCCTTTCGTCACCCGGTTTGTTTAATTTTAATATATTTTCCCCTCTTTGTCAATTTTTCGTCGTGCAAAATCGAAAAAACCCGATGGATTTTTCCATCGGGTCTGTGATATGAATTATTTCTTGCGCTTGCCGAATATGCCGTTTTTCGCCTCTGCCGTCTCGCCAACGCTGGAAGCATAAGCGCGCAGAGCCTCCTTCTGAGCCGCGTTCAGGTTTTTCGGTACCGCGACCTTTACGGTGACGAACTGGTCGCCTCTGCCGCCGGAGCGCAGGAACGGTATGCCCTTGCCCTTGAGGCGGAAGGTCGTGCCGGTCTGAGTGCCCTCGGGTATGTTGAGCTTCACCTTGCCGTCGAGCGTGGGTACCTCGATCTCGGAGCCGAGTGCTGCCGCCGCAAACGATATATCCTGATTCAGCAGCACCGACGCGCCGTCGCGCTCGAACCGCGCATGCGGCTGAACGAGCACCGTTACCCGCAGATCACCAGCAGGACCGCCGTTTACACCCGCATTGCCCTGACCGCGCAGGGTGATGGTCTGACCGTCGTCTATGCCGGCGGGGATGCTGATGCTGACCTTGTGCTGACGGCGTATGCTGCCGACGCCCCGGCAGGTGCCGCAGGGGGTGTGGATTATCTTGCCGCGGCCCTTACACTTATTGCACCGGGTGTTTTGCTGCATCATGCCGAACGGTGTGCGCTGCGTGGTTTTCACCTGACCTGTGCCCTTACAGTCGGGGCAGATCTCGGCGGTCGTACCTTCGGCACAGCCCGTGCCCTTACAATCGGGACACTGCTCCACGCGGGCAACGAAAACATCCTGTTTAACGCCGAACGCAGCCTCCTCAAACTTGATGTTGACGGTCGCGCTCAGGTTATCGCCCTTGCGTGCGGCGTTGGGATTTCTGCCGCCGCCACCGCCGAAGCCGAACAGGTCGCCGAACAGATCGCCGAAGCCGCCGAAGTCACCGAAGCCGCTGAAATCACCGAAGCCGCCGAAGCCCTGACCGCCGCCGTAGCCCTGACTGGGGTCGAATGCGGCGTGACCGAAGCGGTCGTATTTTGCGCGCTTATCGGCATCGGAGAGGACCTCGTATGCCTCGTTTATCTCCTTGAACCGTGCCTCACATTCCTTATCGCCGGGATGAAGATCGGGGTGATTTTCTTTGGCAAGCTTTCTGTATGCTTTTTTGAGCTGATCCTCGGTTGCGTCCTTGGATACGCCGAGAACCTCATAGTAATCTCTTTTATCTGCCATAAAGCCACCTCATTTTTAAAACGCTCAATATGGGCGCACTGCAAGTGCGCCCATATATCAAGCGGGGGTTGTAATTACTTCTTGTCGTCGTCATCGACTACGGTGTAGTCCGCGTCGTAGTAATCCTGGCCGCCGTCGGTACCGCCTGCCTGAGCGTTGGGGTCGAAGCCTGCGCCGCCCTGAGCGCCCTGTGCTGCCTGTGCCGCCGCCTCGTACATCTTGCCGAACACGTCGGTGAGCTCCTTGGTGGCGTTTTTGATGGCCTCGGTATCGGTTCCGGTCAGTGCGGTCTTGAGCGCCTGGAGCTTTGTCTCGATCTCGCTCTTGATGCCCGCATCGACCTTGTCGCCCATTTCCTCAAGGGTCTTCTCGGTCTGGTAGACGATCTGATCGCCCTCGTTGCGGATGTCGATCTCTTCCTTGCGCTTTGCGTCCTCTGCGGCGTACATCTCGGCGTCCTTGACGGCCTTGTCGATGTCCTCCTTGGACATGTTGGTCGAGGAGGTGATGGTGATGTGCTGCTCCTTGCCGGTGCCCAGATCCTTTGCCGAGACGTTTACGATGCCGTTTGCGTCGATATCGAAGGTGACCTCGATCTGCGGTGTGCCGCGGCGGGCCGGTGCGATACCGTCAAGGTTGAAGCGGCCGAGGCTCTTGTTGTACTGAGCCATCTCGCGCTCGCCCTGAAGGACATTTATCTCAACTGCGGTCTGGTTATCCGCAGCGGTGGAGAACACCTGACTCTTCTTGGTCGGTATGGTGGTGTTGCGCTCGATAAGGCGGGTGCATACGCCGCCGAGGGTCTCTATGCCCAGAGACAGAGGAGCAACATCCAGAAGCAGAACGCCCTTTACATCGCCTGCGAGAACGCCGCCCTGAATTGCAGCGCCTATGGCAACGCACTCATCGGGGTTGATGCCCTTGAAGCCTTCCTTGCCGGTGAGCTGCTTTACCATCTCCTGAACTGCGGGGATACGGCTTGAGCCGCCGACCATCAGAACCTTTGAAATGTCCGATGCGGACAGACCGGAGTCGGAAAGAGCCTGCTTTACGGGACCCATGGTCTTTTCAACGAGGTGATGAGTCAGCTCATTGAACTTTGCGCGGGTGAGTGTAACATCGAGGTGCTTCGGACCGGCTGCATCGGCGGTGATATAAGGCAGATTGATGTTCGAGGTGGTAACGCCGGACAGCTCGATCTTGGCTTTCTCGGCAGCCTCGCGCAGACGCTGCATTGCGACCTTATCGCCGGACAGGTCGATGCCCTCAGCCTTCTTGAACTCCTCAACGAGGTACTTGGTGATGCATGCATCAAAGTCGTCGCCGCCGAGACGGTTGTTGCCGGCGGTCGCAAGGACCTCGATAACGCCGTCGCCGATCTCAAGAACGGAGACATCAAAGGTGCCGCCGCCGAGGTCGTAGACCATGATCTTCTGGTCGCTTTCCTTATCCAGACCGTATGCCAGAGCAGCGGCGGTAGGCTCGTTGATGATACGCTTTACATCAAGACCCGCAATACGGCCGGCGTCCTTGGTTGCCTGACGCTGTGCGTCGGTGAAGTATGCCGGAACGGTGATGACCGCTTCCGTAACGGTCTGACCGAGGTAGCTTTCCGCATCGGCCTTCAGCTTCTGAAGGATCATTGCGGAGATCTCCTGCGGAGTGTATGATTTATCGTCAATGGTAACTCTGTGAGCCGTGCCCATCTCGCGCTTTATGGATGAGATGGTGCGGTCGGGGTTGGTGATAGCCTGACGCTTTGCGACCTGACCGACCATTCTCTCACCGGTCTTTGCAAATGCGACCACCGACGGAGTGGTGCGGGCGCCCTCTGCGTTTGCGATAACGGCAGCCTCGCCGCCTTCCATAACGGCAACACAGCTATTAGTAGTACCAAGGTCAATGCCTATAATCTTTCCCATGATCTGTTCCTCCTATTTGAAAATCAATGATATACAAAATTAACATATATAATCAGTTTGCTACCTTTACCATAGCAAAACGGATCACCTTGTCATTGAGCTTGAAGCCCTTCTGAAATACCTCGACGACTTCGTTTTCGCCGTAGGTCTCGTCCTGAATGTGCATGACCGCGTTATGCATATTCGGGTCAAACTTCTGTCCGAGCGCGTCTATCTCGGTTATGCCGAGCTTATCCATCGTGGTGCGGAACTGAGTCATTATCATTTCAACGCCGCGGCGGTAAGCCTCGTCCTCGGTGGGAGTGGCAAGCGCACGCTCCAGATTGTCGTAGACCGGCAGGAACTTTATCAGCGTGTCCGCCTTTATGTCGGCATACAGCGTGTCGCGTTCCTTCTGACTGCGCTTGCGGAAGTTATCGTACTCCGCGCAGAGCCGCAGGTATTTATCCTTTTCCGCCTGAATGAGCTTTTCGGCGGTTTCCTTGAGCTCGGCTTCTCTTTTGGACTCCTTTTTCTGCTTTTTTTCTTTTTTGGCCTCGTCCTTCTGCTCGGGCTCGGGCTGTTCTGCGGCGGTCTCCGGAGCTTCCTCCGTGACCTCGGCCTTTATCTCCTCCTGCTGCTGCTCGGTTTTTTCCTTCTTACTGCTCATCTATTATGTCATCTCCCTTTATTATCAGCTTATTGTGCATGCCCGACGGGGGAGCTTCACCGCCGCCGAGACGCCTTGAAAGACCCGCAGCCAGAAAGCTGAGCTTTGCGGCTACCGCAGAATAATCCATTCTCGTGGGTCCTACGACTCCTATGAGTCCCTTTGTATTATCGCCCATGTCATAGCTCGCTATAACAACGCTTGAATCCTTGAGCTCCTCCGCGACATTTTCGGGCCCTATCAGCACGCGGACCTCCGAGCCTGCGTCAAACAGTTCTCGGTCGGCATCGGCTATCACATGACCGCCGTCGGAGAGGTAATTCATAAGCCTGTGCGCCTTGTCGGGGTCTCTGAACTCCGGCTGGCTCAGAAGCCTGTTTTCACCGGTTATGAACGCCTCGATGCCCCGCTGGTTTTCGAGCGTTTCAATGACAAACGATGCGATAACGGCCGTCAGCCCCATCGTATCGCCCGCCGCACGCTCCGTCGCGCTTATGATGACCGGTGTTACACCGTCTCCGGAAATTCCGGTGAAGTTTGCGTTGAACAAAGCCGCAAGCTTTTGTATCATCTGCTGATCTGCCGATACGGGCAGATGAACGAGCTTGTTCTTGACCGTATTATTGCTGAGCATAACAACGATTATAAAGGTGTTTGCATCAACATAAATAAGGTCGAAGCGCTTTATCGTTGCCGGCGCATACGCCGTGAGCGCAAGCGCGGGGTAATCGGTGAGCTGAGATGCGAGCTTTCCGACATCGCGGAGCTGATCGTCGAGCTGGCTGAGCCTGTCGTTCAGGCGGCGGTTTATCTCCTCGGTCTCCTCAAGCGACAGCTTCTGCTTCTGCATGAGCTCGTTTACATACATCCTGTAGCCTGCCGGAGTCGGTATGCGTCCTGCCGAGGTGTGCGGCTGCTCGAGATATCCCATGCCGGTGAGCTCGGCAAGCTCGTTGCGTATCGTTGCGGGACTGCACCCGAGCTCGGCGATGCCGGCTATGACCTTGCTGCCGACCGGTTCTGCCGTCCGAATATATTCTTCGACAAGTGCGCCGAGTATTTTCTTTTTTCTTTCGCTTATACTCATTTAGCACTCAACCTCTTTATTTGCTGGCACTCTAACCCTACGAGTGCTAATATAGCATTCTTTTATCGTCCTGTCAAGGCTTTTCTCGAAAATTTTGCACAAAAATTTATATATATTCGCCCGCAAGTTTTGAGCTCCTCGCTGTGGTCGCGGCAGTGCGCTGCATAAAAAGCCTCTGTCCTTGCCTTCCCCTTAAGGGGCTCGCTCGCCGCGAGGGGCGGTGCGCGGTAATGTACCGGTTTCGCCGGCACTCTCCGGTCGGGCTGACGCAGTGACTGTATCCGCTGGTGCGGAAAAACGCCTCCGAAAGATCTAAAAAGGAAGAGAGGCGAGGACGGCGGTGAAGTATTCCGGCAGGTCGGAGGCTATGACCATGTGCTCACCGGTGGAGGGATGCACAAACTTGAGCTCGCGCGCGTGCAGGCACTGACCGGTCAGTCCCTTATCGGGCGCCGGCGCACCGTAGGTAAAATCGCCGAGCAGCGGGTGTCCGATGTGCGCCATATGCACGCGGATCTGGTGCGTGCGCCCGGTTTCGAGCCGACACCGGATGTGCGTGTACCCCCGGTAGCGCGCAATGACCTCCCAATGTGTGACGGCACTGCGCGACCCCTTGCTCGTGACCGCCATTTTTTTGCGGTCGGTCGGATGCCTGCCGATCGGCGCATTCACGGTGCCGCTGTCCTCGCGCATGCTGCCGCGCACGACCGCCTCGTAAACACGCGAAAGACTGCGGTCGGAAAGCTGTGCGGACAGAGCCAGATGAGCGCGGTCGTTTTTTGCGGCGATGAGCAGTCCCGAGGTATCCTTGTCGATGCGGTGCACGATGCCCGGACGCTTTTCGCCGCCGATTCCGGACAGCGAATCGCCGCAATGGAACATGAGCGCATTTACAAGCGTGCCGTCGGGATGTCCGGGCGCGGGATGCACGACCATGCCTCGCGGCTTGTTCACGACGAGCAGCTCCGAGTCCTCATAGGCGATATCCAGCGGAATATCCTGCGGCACGAGCTCACCGTCGGCGACCTCGGGCAGCGTGACGGTCACCGTGTCGCCGGGCTCACACCGGTGGTTTTTCTTCACGGGCTTGGCGTTTACGGTGACAAGCCCCGCGTCGATCAGCCGCACGGCCGCGCTCCTCGTGAGCTCCGGCACACAGCGCGCAAGGAGAGCGTCGATACGCTCGGCGCTCTCCTGCACTGTTATTGTTATAATATTTTCTTCCAAATTATCCATTACAGATCCCTGAACTCCGCAAGAATATCCTCAAGGTCGTATTCGACCTGCTCAGGCTTCTTCTCGGCGGACTTTGACGCGGGCTTCTCGGCAGGTCTTACGGCGGAGCTCCTGCCGGCAGGGGCAAGATCTCTCCAGAAATCGTCGTCACGCGCGGGCTTTTTCGGCTCTGCCGGCGTCAGTCGTTCGGGCTTGTCCGGCTGCATCGCGGCGGTGTCGATGCCGAAGATATCGGCAAAATCGTCGGACGCGGCGGCGGACGCCGATGGAGTCTCGGGCTCCTCGTCATCCTCCTCGACCGTGCGTGAGCCGAAGAACACATACAGCACGAACATAAGGCACGACACGACCAGAACCGTATCGGCAATGTTGAAAACGGCGAAGTTTACAAAATCGAGCTTGAACATATCCACGACATAGCCGAGGAAAACACGGTCGATGCAGTTGCCGAGCGCTCCGGTGAGAAACAGCACCTCGCACCACACCGCAAACCTTGAATCGAAAACATGCTTGACGAGCAGCAGCACGATGATCACGACGAAAGCCGCCGTTATCGCAAGGAAGATCCAGCGTGCATACGAAACATTGTCAAGCAGACCGAATGCCGCACCGGAGTTATGGATGTTGACAAGCTTGACAACACCGGGCAAAAGCTCATGCGAGCCGGTGGCGAGCGTGATATTAACTGTGACCCAGTATTTGAGCCACTGATCCGCGATAAGAATAACCGCGGCTACAATAGCGAAGATCATATATGAAGCCTTTCGGTAAATTATAAATCACCTTATATAATGCACCAAAAACACCGTTTCGTCAAGTACATTCGAACCTTCGCCGCGAGGGGCATTGCGCTGCGAACACCGGCAGTTGGTTTATCTGCGCCGTCACGGTAGCGCGCTGCGGAAAAAGCTTTTGCCCTTGATGGGAAGCTGTCAGCGGAGGTGACTGATGAGGGGAATTATATCACGGCGCAAGCTGACACAATAAGGCAGCTAAAAAAACACCCCTCGGGGTGTTTTTTTATTAGTCTTCATAAGTCAGAAGTCTTCGTCATGCCGATGCCGATAAGAAATTCATCGCATTTGTCGACGAGCAGCTTGCCGTCTGTCAGCGGCATGCCTAAAAGCTCCGCAGCCAGCCCGACGCTGTCGGCATTGGATGCATCAAGTTCATTGAAATTGTAGTCCACATTTATAACGGATTCATCACCCTCAATTTCGCCGATGCTAAAGCTCATTATATCTTCGGGCTTGTTTGCCGCCTTGACCTTCTCTTCGATGCTGTAGCCCTCAGCCTTCAGTTCCTCATAGCTGGGGTTTGACGAAGGAACTTTCATGCTGCCGTTAATTCTTGCAACCTCATTGGAGCCTTCACGGTACCATACGGTAATGTAGATATAGTGGTTTTCGCCATTTTCAAACTTATACTTTTTGTAGTGCTCAGCCTCGACCGCTTCGGTCTGCTCGGGCTCGGTATTGCCGTTATCGGCACTTTTATTGCCTCCGTTGTCGGTGGAGCCGTTTCCGCAGGCCGCCATGGATGCCATCATCATAACGGCAAGCAGAAACGCCATAAACTTTTTGTACATTTGCAGTCTCCTTTGAAATGTTCTGTATTTTGTGTGGTATGCGTTAATTTCCGCGGACTCTTCAAAACCCGCCGTCGGGGTCATCTCGCTTTCCGTACCGTGCAAGTGTCAAAAAGCGTACATTTTGATAACCGCAATTAACTCATGTTATGATACTGTATATTTGGCATAATGGCAAGTATTCGCGCGCAATTTGCATGGTTTATGTATGAATTTGTCAAACAACAGCTCGTTTGGGTATCACTATCAAAATGTACACTTTTTGATAGTGATAACAATGCAGCAAAAAAGCAGAAGCGAAAAAAAATCGCTTCTGCTTGAATTTTTATTCTGTCTCAGCCGATAACAAGAGTGTTCATGATCGCGAGCATTTCGGGGTTTGTGCGCAGCTTTATGCGCTCCTCCTCGCTGTCATCGCCCATGAGCACGACCGTAACGAGAACATAGTCCGCGGTGGAGTCGGCTGCGGGGAACGCCATGCAGTAGCTGCCGCCGTTAGTATAGCAAATGCCGTTTACGCCGCTGAAGCTGACCTTGCCGAAGTTTTTATAATGCTCGGCAACGGATTTCTCCAGCTCCGCGAAGTCCTCTCCGTGGTAATAGGGGGCATATTCTATCTGCATAGCAAAGTCATCGGCGTAGATCACCGCGACATGGGAGTCGCCGGTATCGGCAACGAAGTCCTCTGACACAATGGCGAACGAGTGCTTATCTCCGTCGTAGCCGACGCTGACGCTGATCTCGCGCGCATCCTTATAGCCGCTTGCAAATGTGTAAACGCCGGTCTTGGGGTTCCTGATGGTGAACTCGGCCTTCTTTGCGCCGGCCTTAGCTGCCGGAGCCTTTGCCGCCTTGGTAGCCGCCGCGGGCTTCTTGCCGCCGCCCTTGCCCTTGAGCGCCAGAGCCGCGCCTGCTGCCGCCGCTGCCGCGACAGGTGCGATAACGAGCCATTTTTTCATTGTTTCTACCTCCGCATATTTTTGCCGTTTCTTTTGATTTTATCCCATCATGGGGCAGGTAGTCAAGCACACTGACTGCGGTGCCGACATTCGATTTAATTATTAAATGATCGGTGCAGGCAATATCTATCCGGTTTTTTACCGTTTATCTGTCTTCCGACTGGCGGCGGGCAGCCTCGAAGCGCTTGCGCGCCTGCTCATATTCCCTTCGCGCCTTGTCATACTCCGCCTGACGCGCCGCCTCCTCCTCGAGACGCTGTGCCTCCTCGTTCAGGCGGCGGGTCTCCTCCTCTATGGAGCTTATATCGGCGGCAGGCTCAGGCTGTTCTTTTTCTTTCCGCTGTTTTCCGACGGGTTCATCGTCGTCATCGTCGTCATCGTCGTCGTCATAGACCGCGGCGGGCTCGAATTCGTCATTGTCCTCAGCCTCTGCCATGACCGCCTTGCCGCTGAGACCTCGGTCATATGCCTTTGCGCAAACAAGCGACATCACTGCGGCAATTACCGCAAGCAGCATGACGGCGAGCATCGCAAGCAGCTGGTTCTGCCCGTTTCCCGCACCGTCGGCAAGCGAATATACAAACTCGCGGTAACCGTTTGCAAGCCCGTAGGCATTCAGCGAGATACCCGCGACGGCGGCAATGCCGGACGCGATGAGCGCGGCGGTGAGCTTGACCTTTGCCGGCCGGAGAGCCGCGAGCAATCCTGTCGCGCCCGCCGCAAGCGC
This sequence comes from Phascolarctobacterium succinatutens, assembly GCA_963640555.1. Lineage (GTDB taxonomy): Bacteria > Bacillota > Clostridia > Oscillospirales > Oscillospiraceae > F23-B02. The sequence goes on along the minus strand of CAVHZB010000067.1, from coordinate 3,964 downwards.
AACGATGCTTATTATGCGCAGGGCATTATACAGGCTGTTGCGCACATCCAGCTCATCTGTGAGGCGCTCTGCATCCTCCTCGGCGTACTGGCGTGCGGCGGCAATGACCGATTCGTAGTCGCTCTCGTCGGTCACGAGCTTTGCTATCTCATCGTTCTCCATGAGGACCGCAACGCCGGAGGTAACGGCAGCCTTGACATCGTCCTGCTGTGCAAGCTCATCCTTGAGGTCGTTCATCTTTTCAACATTGTCGTTGAGCTGCTGCTGACCGGCATTGAGCTGACTTTTCGCGCTTGCAAGCTGTGCCTTGCCTGCGTCAAGCTGAGCCTTGGCATCGTCGAGCTGCGCCTTACCGGCATCGAGCTGCGCCTTGGCCTCGGCAAGCTGGACCTTGCCGGCCTCTATCTGCTGCTCGGCCTCGGCTATCTGCGCGTTTGCCTCGGCAAGCTGTGCCTGACCGTCCTCGTATTCCTTGACGGCGGCACGGGCCTCCTCAATGGAGGTAAAGCCGTTGTTTTCGAGAACCTTTTCGATTATTGTCAGTGCGGTGCTGTTGTCTATTATATTGAGCACTCTCTTTGCCCGCTCATAATCAGGCGTTGCGGCATCTATCCGCGCCTGACCCGCATCGCGCTGAGCCTTGGCGTCGGTAAGCTGATTTTCCGCGTCGTGCAGCTTTTTCTCGGCGGCATCGTACTCCGCCTTTTTCTCGTTGTAGAGCTTTTCGGCGGCATCGTACTCCGCCTGACCCTTGGCGATCTTATCCGCGCCGGCGTTGTACTGCTGCTGACCGTCGCTGAGCTTCTGACCGCCTACGCTGTCAGTCACGACGCTCTCGGCATATTCCTTTTCGTCCTCGGTGCGGTCTGCCTCGACCTCACGCAGCTCCGCTACGCGCTCGGCGAGCATGTCCGTAAATTCGATGAGATCCGCCTTCTGATTGCGCTTGTACCTGAGAATGTCCGAAACATCGTCCAGCCCGCTGCCGGAGGCAGCGATGCCGAAAACCGATGCTGCCACAAGCAGAATGCTTATGACGGTTAGCAGTGTTCTTTTCATTGTATCTTCCTTTCCCCGTGAAAACTAATTACCCCCAGTGTTTTCACCGGACTTATTCCGAAAGTTTGTTGTGTTCACCCGCAAAAGCCTTCCCCCTCAAGGGAAAGGTGCTGAACGAAGTGAAGCAGATGAGGTGTGATCAAATCGTGCCGCAGGCAACATTATTGAGAAGTTGTGCGGCTTACGCCGATGATATATTCTCACCTCATCAGTCGGCTTACGCCGACAGCTTCCCCTCAAGGGGAAGCCAAGGGCGCACTATTGTAGTGCGGCAATACACCGGTTTTGCCGGCACCCTCCGGTCGGGCTGACACAAGTACCGTATTCGCAGGCGCGTTGGTACACCTCTGAAAAAGCTTATTTCTTGCCCGAGCGCCTCTGCATTGCGACGGCTTCAAAGTCGTCGGAGAATATCGGCGGTATGCGCAGGCTGCGGCGCTTTGCGGTCGTCGAGGCAATAAACTTATCTCCCCAGACGAGCACCTGCGGCAGCACAAACAGCACCAGTGCAAGCGAGATGAGCGTGCCTCGTCCGAGCGACAGACCGATGGTCGCTATAATGCCCTCGGTGCTTATAAAGCCGATGAGCAGACCCGCAATGACGAGGATGCTGCCGGAGGTAACAAGCGTGGGCAGTGCGCCGTTGAGCGCGATGCGTATCGCCTTTTTGCGTGAGCACTGTGCCTGACGCAAAACGAGGTAGCGGTTCGATATAACGATGGCATAGTCGATGTTCGCGCCCATCTGAATGGCGCTGACTATGAGATAAGCGACGAAGAAGATCCTGTTTCCGGTGAAATACGGCACGGAGAAGTTGAGCCATATGCTGCCCTGAATGACCACAATGAGCAGCACCGCCAGCCCGAACGAGCGGAAGACAAGCAGTATAACCGCAACGACGAACACCGCAGACAGAGCGCTTACCATTACATTATCCGTGGAGAACGAATCCTCGAGATCCCTTGAAGCGACCGCATCGCCGGTGACATACACATCCTCGCCGTAATATCCCGCAGCGACGGCATGGATATTCTCGATCGTCGTGTAGCTATCCTCGGACTGCACGGGCGTGTCGCAGTAAACGAGCATACGGCTGTACTTTTTGCCCTGAAGCTGCGACTTTGCGTCGGCAAGCTGGGCATACAGGCTCTCTATCATATCAAGCTTGTCCTGCGGAAGCTCGATATCGCCGCTTTCGGCAATATCGTACAGGAATAAAAACAGGTCGATCAGCGGCACCTTGTACTGCTGCAGGTCGGTCTGCAAAAGGTCATACTCGCCCTGACGCGCGCCGTAGTATGCAAACAGCGCCGAGGCGGTGGTCGTGTCAAGTCCGGCAAGCTCGGCAAATTCGCCTATCGTGAGCTTATCGCTCAGGCGGTAATCGTCCATCACCTTCACGGAGGCTATCCCCAGAACGGAGGTCACATGCTCCATGCCGGCAATGTCGTCGAGCATCTGCGCTTCCTTTTCATAGTCGCCCGAGGGCACTATGAGCGCGACCATATTGCTGTCGCCGAAGGTGTCGATTATCTCGCGCTGGGCGGTCTGCTTTTCGCTGAGCCTCATCGGGAAGACATCACTGTAGTTGTAGGAAAACGGACAGTGCATCGAAAAGTAAAATGCCACGAGCGCAATGCAGATAAACACCGGCGGCATTATTTTGCGCGTTTTCCACGCGAATCTGCCTATCGCGTCTATGTGCGGGATGAAGCTGCGGTGGGCGGTTTTTTCGATGCGCCCGCTGAATGTCAGCAGCAGTCCCGGCATCAGCAGAAACACCGTGAGCATCGAAATGAATATTGATTTAATGAGCACCTTGCCGAGGTCGCCGCCGAGACCGAACTGCATGAAGGTCATGGCGATAAGACCGCCGATGGTCGTAAGCGAGGAGCTTGATATCTCCGGTATTGCCTTTGCGACCGCCTCAACGGCGGCATCGTGCGCGTTGAGCGTCTGGCGCTCCTCGGCAAAGCGATTGCACAGGATTATCGCATAGTCTATCGCAAGGGCAAGCTGCAAAATGAGCGTTACCGCGTTTGCGACATAGGATATCGACGAGAACAGGAAGTTCGTGCCCTGCTGCAAAAGCGCCGCGGCGGCAAAAACGATGAGCAGGACCGGCACCTCGGCATAGCTGCGCGAGGTGAGCAGCAGAAGGATGATTACCGTTGCAACGCACAGAACGCCTACGATTAGCATATCGCGCAGGATCATGCTGCTGAAATTCGTTCCGACCTCGGTGTAGATGCATGCACCGTCAATTGCGGATATGCGCTCGGAGAGCTTCGTTGCCGCATTCTGGCTCACCTCGTCGTTTTCCGCGCCGTCAAAGGTTATGTCTATGAGCGCATTGCCGCTGCGGTAATGCTGCTCGGATTCGTCAAATGACACAGAGCGCACGCCCTCCATGCCCTCGACCTCTGCTGCGAGCTCCTGAGCCTTTTCAAAGGATGTATCCTTCACCAAGACCTGAGCCGTTGCATAGGTTATAAACTCGCCGTCCATGGCGTTTAAGCCCTGCCGCGTTTCGGTTTCCTCCGGCAGGAAATGATACAGGTCGTTCTCGACGGTCGTAAGCGTCATGGTGTAGACCGAAAGCGCCGCGGCAATGAGAAACGCGGCAAATATCACCTTTCGTCTGTCAATAACAAGCTTTGCTAATTTGTGCATTCTTATCTCCAAGGAACAAATCTTAATTCCGGTATATTTTATTACATACAGAACTAAACATCAAGTCTTTTTTCAGCACTTTATTGGAGAAAACTGGGCGTGCTATTAATGATTTTCATACCGCCGTCAAATCGCCTCATACCGTTTTCATAAATAGTATGTGAAAATTTATGCAGCTCGGTTGACAAAAAGTCGGGAAATTGTATAATTACATTTGTCTTAGAATGTATAG
>CAVHZB010000066.1:4052-6847 GCA_963640555.1 Phascolarctobacterium succinatutens | reverse complement strand
GCTCGGGAGTGAGGACAATGCGTATATTAATAGCAGAGGATGAGGTCGGAATCGCAAAAGCGCTGAAGCTTGTGCTTGAAAAAAACCGTTACGCGGTTGATATGGTGCATAACGGTCTCGACGCGCTCGACTATATTCTTTCGGTCGGCTACGATGCGATAGTTTTGGATATTATGATGCCAGGTCTCGACGGGCTCGAGGTATTACGGCGGGCACGCGAGCACGGTATACATACGCCGGTGCTGTTTCTCACGGCCAAGGGCGAGGTCGAGGATCGCATTGCCGGACTCGATGCGGGTGCGGACGACTATCTGCCAAAGCCGTTCGTCATGGGCGAGTTTTTATCGCGCGTGCGCGCGCTCACGCGGCGCAGCGGCAATTATTCCGACAATATAGTGCGCGTGGGCGACACCGAGCTGAATGTCAGCTCCTACACGCTTTCGTGCGGGAGCGAGAGCGTTCGCCTCAACAACAAGGAATTCCAGCTCATGGAGCTTTTTATGCGCAACCGCGGCAGGGTGTTTTCGACCGATGCGCTCATGCAGAAGGTCTGGGACCTTGACACCGAGGCGGAAACGGATGTCGTCTGGACATATATCGGATTTCTGCGTAAAAAGCTGCGCGGGCTCGGCTCCGGTATCGAGATAAGGACGATTCGCGGTGCGGGATATGCACTGGAGGAAAAGGAATGCTGAAAAAAATGCGCCGCAGATTTATCGCCGCGGCAATGGCCGCCATCGGAGCGGTCACTCTCGTGCTGCTTTTGGCGATAAATATCTGGAACTACAACATAACTACTGACAGGCTCGACAGCACGTTGAGCTCCATCGCCATGACCGGCAAGCAGCCGCATTCCGGTCAGGATTACACCATTCCGGAGATATTCGGGCAGCACTCGCCGGAGTCGCGGTATATGACGCGTTTTTTCCTCGTATACTACGATTCGAGCTACAACACCGTCGGCATTTTCAGTGATTTCATCGCGACCGTCAGCACTCAGCAGGCGCTGTCATATGCCTCCGGCGTCATCGACTCCGGTCACGACAGCGGATACTACGACGACTACCGCTATGTCGTAAAGCAAAGCTCCGATGGCTGCACGGTCGTGTTTCTGAACGCCTCGCAGGAGCAGCAGTCGATGAAAACGCTGCTGGCGGTATCGCTCGTCGTTGCCGGGGTCAGTCTTCTCGCGGCGTTTTTCCTGATCGCCGCGTTTTCAAAGAAAGCCATTGCGCCCTATGTCAAAAACATTGAGCTGCAAAAGCAGTTTATAACCGACGCCGGCCATGAGCTCAAGACCCCGCTGACCTCTATATCCACGAGCGCGGAGGTGCTCGAAATGGAGAACGGCGATAATGAATGGGTCGACAACATCCGAAAGCAGACGGTCAGAATGTCAAAACTCGTTGAAAATCTCGTGAAGCTTTCACGCCTTGACGAGGGTCTGCCGCTGCCGGACAAGACCGAATTTTCGCTAAGCGACGCGGCATGGGAGGCGGCAGCGCCCTTTGACGCACGCGCACTGGCACAGAACAAAAAATACTCCCGCAGCATAGACGACGGGCTTATGATGCTCGGCGATATGGCGGCGGTACAGCAAATAATATCCATTCTTCTCGATAACGCGTTCAAGTATTCCGACGACGGCGGCGAGATCTCCCTGCGCGTTTACCGGCATCACAAAGGCTCGGTCATCGAGGTCTATAACACCTGTCCTCCCGGCTCGCTCGGCGATATAAGCCGATTTTTCGACCGCTTCTACCGTGCGGACAAGGCAAGAGCGGCAGACGGCGGCACCGGCATAGGGCTGTCGATAGCCCGTGCTACGGTCGAAGCATTAGGCGGCAGCATAACGGCCGAAAGCGCAGACGGAAAAAGCATTCTTTTCCGAGCGGTAATATGAAAATTCCGCCCTCGCGGGCGGAATCATTCAGCGTTCGCTCGGACCGGGATCGTAATCTCCGAATATCATATCGTCAATATCTGTTCCCATTGTTTTCACCTCAAATAAATTCAGCATAGTTTCATTATATGCGCCATGAGGCAAAAGCATGACAGTTATTTCGTCCGCAGCGTTACTACCACTATCTCCGGACGGTTTAAAAGTCTCGGCACCGGTACGGAGTTTCCCAGTCCGCGCGAGACTATAAGCGCGTAGGCTCCGTTATCATATTCTCCCGCATCGTAATCGGGAAACAGGCTGCGGTCCGTTCCGATAACACCGCCAACGCCCGGTATGCGGACAAGTCCGCCGTGAGCATGACCGCTCAGTATGAGATCGACCGGCAGCTCGGGGTACTCCGTCATCCAGTAATTGCGATGACCGAGCAGCACCTTGAATGCGGCGGGATCCTCCTCATTCATTCTGCGCGCAAGCTCGGGAGGGTCTATCATGTCGGCATAGGCGAGCGGATCCTCCACTCCGCCGAGCATAATACGGTCCCCGCCGCGGTCTATGGAGACAAACTCATTACTCAGGTACTTAACGCCCGCGTCGGTCATTATCTGCCGCACCTCCTGCGCGAGTCCGGAGCCAAACTCGTGATTGCCGCTGACGAAATACACGGGACATATATCCGTAAGCTCGGTCACGAGCATGCGCACGGCTTCAAGATCCCCCTCGTCGGTGACGAAATCACCCGTCAGCGCTATCATGTCCGGCTCAAGCTCTCTCACCTTTTCGGCAAGAGCCGTTCCGTCGGAGCCGAACTGCGCCCCGTGCAGGTCGGAAAGCTGGACTATCTTAAAGCCGTTGAAGCTCTCAGGCAGCTTTTCGGATTCCAACTCGTAACGGC
>CAVHZB010000066.1:0-4042 GCA_963640555.1 Phascolarctobacterium succinatutens | reverse complement strand
ACCTGAAGGTTTTCACTGCTGTCATACATAAGCCAGACGAAAAGCAGCAGAAGGAATATCATAACACCGGCAGCGATGAGCCAGCGGCGTTTTTTGCGTCGTTTAATGTTCAAATCAATGCCTCATAATAAAATACTCATACCGATAATACCACGATACATTCAAAGAAGCAACTTTGCTATTGAAAGTGCTGGCAATTTAGAGTATACTGAATGAGTCACATTATAAATGTTAAAGGAAGATCAGACATGAGTGCTTCAACCGAAAGAAAAAACAGGCAGGCTGCCCGCAGCGAAGGTACCTATAGAAAGGACATAGCCGCGCAGAAGGAAGCCGCCAAGCAGAAAAAGACTAAGGTAAAATGGATAATCATCGGCGTTGTTATCGTGCTCTTCTTCGCATTTGCGATCTATCTGAACACCGGCTCGCTGTACAGATCCCTCACCGGACTTACGGTAACCAACACCGAGGTGACCGTGGGAGACACAACGCTTCCCGCAGCAGAACGCTCATTCACCGTTGCCGAGTGCAACTATGTTTATAATACGCAGTACATCAGCTTCGTCAACACCTACGGCAGCTATGCGACCATGTTCGGTCTGGACACCTCGAAGGCTCTGGACGAGCAGGAGTGCGCAATGGCTCCCGAGGGTGAGGAAAACTACACCTGGGACGATTACTTTCTCGACGCAGCCGAGGCGCAGCTGACCCAGCTTGCAGCCTTCGAGGCATACGCGAAGGTACACGGCATAACCGCGAGCGAGGACGATCTCAAGAGCATCGACGAGGCCATTGACACGCTTTCCGAGACCGCAAAGACCAACAAGTACCGCAATGCAGACAGCTTCCTTGCCGCAAACTACGGTAAGGGCTGCAATGTTGAGGTGATGCGCGGTATCATGGAGCTTCAGGCTCTCGCCACTGCGGTCCAGAACGCCATCACCGACGCCGAGACCTTCACCGCAGAGCAGATAACTGAGAAATACGATTCCGTAAAGGACAGCTACGATAAGTTCACCTACAGCTATTACTATGCTGCGGCAGCCACCGAAACGAATGAAGACGGCACCACCGCCGACCCCACCGACGAGGCCAAGGCCGAGGCAAAATCCGTCGCTGACGGGATCCTCACCAAGGTGCAGAGCGGCACTGCACTTGCCGACGCTGCAAAGGAGGTAGACGAGGATGCCGAGGTGAAGGAGCAGACCGATCTCGCCGGCTCCTCCGTTGAATCCGATCTCTCCGAATGGATCAAGAGCGCCGACCGTAAGGAAGGCGATACGGCAGTCGTTGAGGGCAGCTCCGGCAGCTATGTAGTCGTATTCACAAAGCGCGACAACAATCAGGCTCCCACCGAGGAAAGCGGCGATATGAACTACTGCGATTATATCGGCGAGCAGCTGCTCAAGCAGGATGTTCTCAGCGAGTGGAACGAAGACGTATTCAGCGTCCTGACCGAGGCATTCACCGCGAAATTCGACTCGACCCGCTATATAGGAAGATAAAAAGCAAAATCAAAAAGCCGCCCCCTGCGGGCGGTTTTTTTGGTTCGGAGATATGATATGAATGAAAGAACCGTCCGCGCCGAGATGCTGCTCGGCAGTGAGACAATGAAAAGGCTCAGAAGCGCCCATGTCGCGGTATTCGGGCTCGGCGGCGTAGGCTCATGGTGCGCCGAGGCGCTGGCAAGAAGCGGCATAGGCGAGCTCACACTCGTAGATCAGGACGAGGTGGGGCTGAGCAACATAAACAGGCAGCTCTGCGCCCTGACCTCGACCGTCGGCATGCCAAAGGCGGAGGTCGTGCGGCGGCGTATTCTGGATATCGACCCCAATGCGTGCGTTCACGCCGTTATCGGGCGCTATGATGCCCGGCACCGCGATGATTTCTTCACCGGCTATGATTTTATCGTCGACTGCATTGACCTCGTTTCCTGCAAGGTCGATCTCATCTCGACGGCGCATCAGCGCGGCATCCCCATAGTATCCGCGCTTGGGACCGGCAACAAGCGCGATGCTCAGAGACTCATGCTCTGTGACATAAAAAAAACCAGCGGCTGTCCGCTGGCAAGGGTAGTGCGCAAGGAGCTGCGGGCCGTCGGCATAGAGCATCACGCCGTTGTATTTTCTCCCGAGGAGGCCATGAAGCCCGCGCAGTTTGAGGCTCCGCCCCCGGGACGCAGAAGCGTACCCGGCTCGCTGGTCTGGGTGCCTGCAAGCGCGGGGCTGCTTCTGTGCCAGTATGTTGTTGAGACCATAGCCGGACTATAATTCAATGACCTGCGGCTGTACCGCGGGATCGTGATTTGCGATGATGCCGGCGCAATTCGGGTCCTGCGCCTGCTCGCTGAGCCATTTGAGCGATTTTTTTATGGACTTGTCGTTAAACCCGTATCCGGGCAGGCGCAGCTCCTGCCACGAGCGTGCGGAATAAGCCGCATCAGAGGCTAAAATGATAAACCTTTTACCGTTTTTTATTCTCAGTCCTATGTGTCCGTCGGTATGACCGGGCAGACATACGAGCGTTACCGTCTCGTCGCCGAACAGGTCATACGACCACCAGAGAGGACCCTCCATTGTACCCTTGAACCAGAATACCTCGATGGGCATTCCCTCCCAGAGCTTTACCGGCTGGCGTGCCTTGTAAACGGTACGGTCAGCCCACCATCGCTCCTCCTCCGGCAGCAGAAACCGCTTTGCTCCGGCAAGCGAGCGCAGACCGCTCGTGTGATCGGCGTCCAGATGTGTGAGCAGAACGATATCTATGTCTTCAGGCTTTATACCCATTGCCGCAAGCTGCTCGGAAACCGTTTGCCCCCTACTGACCCACGGATGATAAAATGCGGCAAGGTAGCCCGGCATCTGGGATCTGACGGCAGAGGCATCGTACACACCGTTCGGGCTTATCTCCCTGCCCCAGCCGGTGTCAACCAGAACGAGTCCCTTAGGATGCTCTATAAGATACGCCGACACCGGAAGCTCGACCCGCTTTTCGCTCTTTTCGACAACGCTTCCGACGGCATTCTTCAGCGTTACTCCTCCGCCGTAGGGCACCTTCTCGGAAACAAGCATGCTGCCGCAGTGCATAACATGGACCTTTATTGATGTTTTTTTGTTATCCATAGCCTTATACCTCTGGATTTTTTATTTACCATGTGGTAAAATATTATCACACCGTTTCCGTATTGTAAATAGCAAAGGAGAAAAAATGCCCCTTATAGTTGATAAAGAAGCAATAAAAATGGAAATACTTATGGCGTTTCAGCGCTGTATCGACAGAAAACCTCTCACAAACGTTTCGCTGCGCGATATTGCGGCAGAGGCCGGCATGAGCCACGCAAAGCTGCTCAACTACTTCGGCAGCAAGGATGAGCTTCTTGTGAGCTATGTGCGCTATACGCGCGAATTTATGAGTCAGAAGTGCATCGAATGGTTCAGAGATCACCCGCGCGCAGACTACGGCTCAAACATCGAGTACATGAACGCATTTATGAGCTATGTTGCACGCGGCAAGGTCGGCGAGGCAAGGCCGAATGCGACGACTCAGACCTATGTGCTGGCGCATTACAATGAGCGCGTTGCCGAGCTTATAAGGGACGAGTTCAAGGAATGGCGCACCGTGATGGAGGCCTGCCTTAAGGAGATATACGGCGACAAGGTAGGTGCGCGTGAGGCCGAGGGCATGATGATCCTCATAGCGGGTACATTTATATGCAACTACAATAACGCCCTCACCGGCAATATAAGCGACGATATCATCGGCTCGTTCGACAGGCTTCTCAAAGGCTGACACCGTTCGGCTTGCAGCGACGATATATTCGGCTCGGCAAAAAATGTCGGGGCAGTCATTTGTAAAGGATGGCTGCACCCGACATTTAGTTATATGATCACTAAAAATCCGACACGGGTCACCCCGTGTCGGATAAATTATTTTATGCGATTTTTACCGGAGTCTACAAACTATATCTTCATGCAGACATCCCATGCACGCCAGATAGCGGTACGCAGGTTGCCGATGGTGACACAGTCGCCGACGCGGTGGA
>CAVHZB010000065.1:0-7936 GCA_963640555.1 Phascolarctobacterium succinatutens | reverse complement strand
GATCCTCTGTCGATAGCGGATCTCGGAGTCGTTTTGTCATTTGTGCCCGAGGACAGGCTCGGCATGGGTCTTGTTGCAAACATGGATCTGGGCGATAACATGATGCTCCGCTCCTTCAGAAAGGGCAAAGGCGTATTTACCGACAGAAAAAGCCCCCGCAAGCTTGCGGAAACGGTCGTTGACGAGCTTGAGGTCGTAACTCCCGGCATAAGCACTCCCGTGCGCAGGCTCTCCGGCGGCAATGTTCAGAAGGTGCTCGTCGGGCGAGAAATAGCCTCCGCACCGACGGTGCTTCTCACCGCCTACGCCGTGCGCGGACTGGATATCAACTCATCCTACACGATATACGACCTCATAAACCGCCAGAAGCAGAAGGGCGTTGCCGTCATATATGTCGGCGAGGATCTCGATGTGCTGCTTGAGCTGTGCGACAGGATATTGATCCTGTGCGGCGGCAAGGTAAGCGGCATAGTTTCCGGCCGCGGCGCCAAAAAGCGCGATGTCGGCATGATGATGACAAAGCTGGGAGGGGAGAAGGCCGATGAAGAATAATAACAGAGAGCCGCTGCTGCATATCGTCAAGCGCGGCACACTGCCGTGGTACAAGGCATGGGGCATACGCCTCCTGTCAATAGTTGCCGCGCTCGTAGTATGCGCGATAATCACCATGACCGTCACGGGCGAGAATCCTATTCAGGTCTATGCGACCATGATAAAAAGCTCCTTCGGCAGCGAACGCAAGGTGTGGATCCTCGCGCAGAACACCGCGATGCTTCTCGGCGTATCGCTCGCAGTCACTCCGGCGTTTAAAATGAAATTCTGGAACATCGGCGGTGAGGGACAGATACTTGCCGGCTGCCTTGCGGCGGCTGCATGCATGATCTGCCTTGCCGATACGCTCCCGAACGGTGCGCTCATCGCGGTAAGCGCCGCGGCGAGCATAGCCGCAGGAGCGATCTGGGGCGGTATACCGGCATTTTTTAAGGCAAAATGGAACACGAACGAGACACTGTTCACCCTTATGATGAACTATGTCGCAACTCAGCTCGTCGCGTTCTTCGTCATAATCTGGGAGGTGCCCAAGGGCGCGGGTCAGATAGGCATCATAAACCAGAGCACACAGATCGGCTGGCTCCCGCAGCTCGGCGGTAATAAGTACATGCTCAATGTTCTTATCGTCCTCGTGCTCACTGCTCTCGTTTACATCTACCTCAACTACTCAAAGCACGGCTATGAGCTCTCCGTCGTCGGCGAAAGCGAACGCACGGCACGCTATGTCGGCATAAAGGTCGACAGAGTCATTATCCGCACGATGCTGCTGTCGGGCGCCATCTGCGGCGTCGTCGGCTTCCTGCTCGTGTGCGGCACGGATCACACGCTGTCTACCTCGCTGTCCGACGGACGCGGCTTTACGGCGGTCATGATCTCGTGGCTTGCAAAGTTCAACCCCATCATCATGATCTTCGCAAGCATGCTGCTGGCCTTCCTCGACAAGGGCGCGAGCGCAATATCCACAAACTTCGGCTTGAACCATTCGTTTTCGGATATCCTGACGGGAATAATCCTGTTCTTCATCATCGGCTGTGAATTTTTCATCACCTATAAGCTCAGCTTCCGCAAGGCTGCAGGGAAGGAGGTAAAGGAGAATGTTTGATATAGTTTCGTTTTTCCCGCGCGCGGTCATGCAGGGCGTGCCGCTCCTGTTCGGAGGAACGGGCGAGATCATAACCGAAAAGTCCGGCAACCTCAACCTCGGCATTCCCGGCATAATGTATGTCGGCGGCATCTGCGGCGTTATAGGTGCGTTCATGTATGAGCAGACTGCTGCGGAGATGAATGTGTTCCTCACGATAATGATCCCGCTGCTGTCGTGCCTGCTCGGCTCGCTGCTCATGGGACTTCTGTACTGCTTCCTGACCGTAACGCTCAGGGCAAACCAGAATGTTACCGGTCTTGCCATGACGACCTTCGGCATAGGTATAGGAAACTTCTTCGGCGGCTCTCTTATAAAGCTCACCGATTCCGAGGTGCCCTCGATCGCTCTTTCCGCGACGAGCAAGGTGTTCAGCCGCTCGCTGCCCTTTGCCGACAGCCTCGGCTGGTTCGGCAAGATGTTTTTGAGCTACGGCTTTCTTGCATACGCGTCGGTCATCATCGCCGTCATAACCGCCTATGTTATCAAAAGGACCCGAGTCGGTCTTAACCTGCGCGCCGTGGGCGAGAGCCCCGCAACGGCGGATGCAGCCGGTGTAAATGTAAACCGCTACAAGTACATAGCCACCTGCGTGGGCAGCATGATAGCCGGTCTGGGCGGTCTGTACTATGTTATGGACTATGCCTGCGGCGTGTGGTCGAACGATGCGTTCGGCGACCGCGGCTGGCTTGCGATAGCGCTTGTCATCTTCTCCATATGGAGACCTAACCTCGCGATAATCGCCTCCATACTCTTCGGCGGTCTGTACATCGTGTATCTCTACATACCCGCAGGCACTCAGCTTTACATGATGGAGCTGTACAAGATGCTTCCGTACATTGTCACGATCGTAGTGCTCGTTGCCGTATCCATGCGTAAAAAGCGTGAGAATGAGCCGCCCGCCGCGCTCGGACTTGCATATTTCCGAGAAGAACGATAGCTTTTTGACAGACTGAGAGCCATGGAGAGATCCATGGCTCTTTTTAATATCATTCACTATTACAGCGTCCCGAGGTAGCCCTCGAGGATGAGGCTTGCCGCGACCGCGTCAACGGTCTTGCGGTGCTTTTTTTCTTTTTTGCCGTTTGCATGGAGTATCGCGTGCGCCTCGACGCTGCTGCGGCGCTCGTCCCACATGACGACGGGAATATCGGTTTTGCTCTCAAGCAGGCTTGCAAACTCGCGGCATTTTTCCGCCCGCGCGCCCTCCGAGCCGTCCATGTTTTTCGGAAGCCCCAGTACGAAGCGCCGAACATTCCGCTGCTTTGCCTGCGCAACTATCTCGTCCGCGAGCGCAGCGGTGTCCCACTGATTCACCGTCCACGCCTCGCCGACGAGTATATTCATCTCGTCCGACACCGCGAGACCCGTGCGCGCATCGCCGTAGTCTATGCCCATTATTCTCATATCCGCACCTCATTTCAAGCCGAAGCAGGAGCGTATCTGCCCGCAGATATACAGTGAGCCGAATGCGCAGACCATACCGCCGCGCCCGGAAGCCATATCGCGGGCGGCATCCACGGCATCCTCTATGCTGCCGCTGACGAGCACCTCGCCGCAGTATGCCTTGAAAAGCTCCGCGAGCTCCGCTGCCGGCAGCGCACGCTCAGAGTCCGGCGTTACGCATACGACCGTTTCAAACAGCGGTGCAAGTATTTTAACGATGCTCCCGTAATCCTTGTCCTTCAGTATGCCGACGAGCGCTATCCTCCTGCCGTCGGGGAAATAGTGCTCTATACACTCGCGCAGAGCCGCCGCGCACTGCGGATTGTGACCGCCGTCGAGCACGAACCAAGGCTCCTCCGAGTGCAGCACCTCAAACCGCGCCGGCCACACGACCGAGTACAGCCCGGTCTCCACTGCCTCGTGCGGAATGTCCCAGCCCTGCCTGCGCAGAATGTTTATGGCCTCAAGCGCCGTTGCGGCGTTGCGCAGCTGGTGCGCGCCGAGCAGAGGAATGGCGTAGCTTTCGCCGCCGTAGGAAAACACCTGCCCGTCGAGGCTGTCAAACTCGACCGTTATGTCGTCAAAGTCGGGAACGGTGAGCTCGGCGCTCATCTCCCGGCACACCTCGCGAACGGTCTCCATAGTCTCGCCGTACTGCTGGTACATAACAACAGGGGCGCCGTATTTTATTATCCCTGCCTTTTCATATGCTATCTCTGACAGCGTGCTGCCGAGTATGGCCGTATGGTCAAGCCCGATGCTTGAGATAACGCAGCAGTCGGGCTGCTCTATGACATTAGTTGCGTCGTACCGTCCGCCGAGCCCGACCTCGAGCACGACTATGCCGCAGCCGGAGTCGGCAAACCATTTAAACGCCGCCGCCGTCATCATCTCAAACTCCGTGGGATGCTCGTCCATGGTGTCGGCGTGCACCCTTATCTCGGAAACGATGCGCGCGAGCTCATCGTCGCCTATCTGCTTTCCGTTTATTTGCATTCTTTCGTTAAAGCGGCGCAGATACGGCGAGGTGAAAAGCCCGGTTTTCAGACCCGCGCGCCGGAGCACCGACGCGATAAACGCGCAAATGCTGCCCTTGCCGTTGGTACCGGCAACATGGACAAACCTCAGCCGCTTCTGAGGATCGCCGAGACGCTCGAGCAGCTCGGTGATGCACTCGAGCCCCGGACGGGATGCGCGCCACGAGGCGCCGTTTATGTATTCAAGAGCTTCCTTATAGTCCATACCTTACCCTTCAGCCTATGTATTTTTTTATAAACCCGTCGAGCTTGAGCGCATAATCCTCCGGATGCGTGTGCATCGTCTCTATATGCTTCGTGCCGGCGGTGAACAGGCAGTCCTTATCGCTCGCGCACATTCCGAACGCACGCGGACCGTTTGGAAACGGCACCGTCGGGTCGTCCTCGCCGTGAACGAAAAGCATCGGCACCGCGGATGCCGCGAGACTTGCCGAAACATCCGTATCGCGCAGGTCATAGCCCGCGATGAGCTTGTTCATTTCCGCTATGAGCCCGTAGGCGGGACCGAGCTGCGACCTGAGTATGGGTCTTGCGTCGGTAAAGCCGCTGTCCTCAACTATGAATTTCACAAAGCCGGGCACACGGTCGCTCATTTTCATAACGGTCGCGCCGCCGAGGGAGAACCCGTGCAGCACTACCTGAATATCGCCGCCGAACTCCCCGCGCAGAAAATCGAGCCACCTAAGGCAGTCCGCGCTTTCAAACACATCGTACCCGAACAGACTGCCGCCGCTCAGACCCGACGCGGTGTTGTCGGGAGCGAATATGTCAAAGCCGCGGCTGTGGTAAAACTCGCGGAACATGCCTGCGGTCTCGGCGTGCTCGGAGCGGTAGCCGTGCACGATAAACGCTATCTTTTTGCTGAATTTCGCCCCGCACGGGTAGTAATTGCCCTGCAGGGTCTCGCCGCGCTCGGACTGTATCGTGTAGCAAAGATGCATCTGCCGCCGCAGCAGCGCGGCGTTGCCGTCGCGCCTTGCGTAATAGTCGGCATCGTGCGTTTTCTTATCCAGCAGCGCGTTGAGCAGGGGAGGACGGGTGCGCGCAAATACAAAGCTGTACACATCCGCTGCCGCAAGCGCCGCACCTGCTGCCGCAGCGAGAATAACGGTTCTCCTTTTCATGTCAGCTCACCGGCAGCACCGCGCCCACGCTCGACAGCAGCGAGAACGCGATAACGAGTATCTGGAACACGAGCGCGCCGAACCTCCCGCATATCGGCGAGGCGCCGGTACGCCTGCGCGAGCGGTTATACGCAACGATTATGCCTATACCGGTAACTACCTGGATAACGCTGGCAAAGCGCGTGAAGCCCACAAAGCTGCTCAGCCCGAACAGCGCCAGCACAAGGCAGGGCGCCGACGCCGCCAGCCAGCAGAGGTTCTTGCTCCAGCCGGTCTGCTCGCTTACGATGTCGCGCAGATTCAGCGTGTTTGCCCAGAACGAGGTGGCAAGCGCCAGCAGCGTGAATATATAGCCGATCACCGCGACCCAGCCGCCGAGGTGCCTTGACAGATCGACGAGCGCACCGTCCTCGGTGATGTCGCTTCCGGCGCCGAGAAGGGTCATGAGCGTTATTATGAATATCAGCGCGAGGTTTATCCCGAGCCCGGTGGCGATGGCGGCGCGGATGCGCCCTGCGTCGCCCTTAAGTCCCTTTACCACCTGCGGAGTGCTCATCACCGCCGACAGCGAGAACGACACCATGCCGAACAGCGCCAAGGCGTTATTGAATCCGTGCCAGCCGGAGGGGAGCGCCGAGGTATCGCGCAGGAGCGTTGCGCCGAGCAGGATGCCCACGACGGCGAGCATGCTTATCGTCGCTATCTTTTCGCATATGCCGACGAGCTTCATGCCGACGAAAACGACGCCCGCGCCCAGCGCATAGAATATGAGCATACCGGCAAGATCGGGCAGCCCGAACCAGCTTCTGAAAACCGCCGCCGCGCCGGTAAGGAACGCGCTTACATTAACTATGACCGAAACGCCGAGCAGGACGAACGCCGTCCATGTAAAGATCGTTTTCAGCCTGCCCGAAAACAGCTCCGCGTCAAAGCATTTTATGAACTGAGCGCCGTTGTTGTTAAGGCTCAGCTCGGCGATGAGAAAGTGCAGCACCAGCGCAACGGCATAGCCGATGAGCAGTATCAGCACCGTTTCGCGGAAGCTGTTGTGTGCCGCAAGATACGGCACCGAGAGTATGCCCGCGCCCACGCCGTGCCCGACGATTATGCTCGCGGCCTCGAAAAATGTGAGCTCGGATTCGCTCTTGACAGTTCCCATATTTCTATCCCCTTAAGCTTTTTGCCCCATTCTACCACAGCGCCGGCGGAATGACAATAGACACCGCGTACAGTTTGTGCTCACCAGTTTACATGCCAAATACCTCAGTCTGACATGACAACAAATTAGCACGCTTTTGTGCATAAAATGCAAAGCAGATTGCGTAGATTTGGTATTTTTGCTATTGATTTATATGACAGACTGTGGTAATATTCATATATCTGAGCACACACGATCAAGAAGGATAAAACTTTGTCAAAAATGGTTAAAAAAATATTCTCTGCGGTGACGACGGTGCTGGTCGTGCTGGCGGTGCTGCTTGCCGTGGCGCTGGTGGGTGTCCGCGTCGTCGGATACACGCCGTATACCATTCTTTCCGGCTCCATGGAGCCCACATATCATGTCGGATCACTTATATATGTAAAGCAGGTCGATCCGGCTGACCTCAAGGTCGGCGATCCGATAACCTTTGCCCTTGATGAGGACACTATCGCAACGCACAGGATAATCGAGATAGTCCCCGATGAGGAGGATCCCTCCGTCCTGCGCTTTGCCACCAAGGGCGATGCCAACGATGTGGCGGATGGGTCGCTCGTACATTATAAGAATATAATCGGAACGCCGGTGTTCACCGTCCCGTACCTCGGCTATGTCGCCGATTACATCCAGCATCCCCCCGGAATGTACACCGCCATCGCCGCGGGCGTCATCCTGCTCCTGCTCGTCTTCATCCCCGATATGTTCGACGACGATAAGAAGAAGAAAAAAGCAGAGAGCGAGGAATGAACAATATTGTTCGGCTAACGCCGGCGATATAATTTCACCTCATCAGTCAGCTGACGCTGACAGCTTCCCCTCAAGGGGAAGCCAAGGGTGCAAGACATAACATTAGTAAATAACGGCGAAAGCCTTATTTAAATAGCAAAGTCAAAATAAGTTACAAGAAGGAGAAGTTCTATGAAGAAGAAACTGATGACAGTTCTTGCTCTGGTTCTGGTCATAGCAATGTCCGTCGCCGGTACATATGCGTATCTGACCTCGCAGGCTTCGGTTAAGAACACTTTCACAGTTGGCAATGTAGCTATTACAATGGACGAGGCGAAGGTCGATGAATACGGCGCAGTGCTTACCGGTGATAAAGCCGGACGCGATGTCAAGAACACCTACAAGCTCATCCCCGGTCACGAGTACACCAAGGATCCTACCATCCATGTCGACAAGAACAGCGAGAATTGCTACCTGTTCGTTAAGATAGAAAATGGTCTCGGCAATGACGGTACCATCAATAACTTAAACGGATGGAAAGAAGTTGCTGGTCAGCAGGGTGTCTACTACTACATCGGCACTGGCGATGGCGCAAGAGATAACGGTCTCGTCGTTGCAGAAGGCGCAAATGTTAAGGTATTCGAGTCATTCACATTTGCAAGTAGCGCAGACCCCGATACTTATAAGAACGCTTCGATAGTTGTCAAGGCTT
>CAVHZB010000064.1:0-5052 GCA_963640555.1 Phascolarctobacterium succinatutens | reverse complement strand
TGCATTTAAACTCAACTCCTAATCAAAATTCAACACAAAAATATATTTTAGCACCTGAACCCTTTAATTACAAGCCTTTTCGGAGTTAAATCGAGCCTGTACCGATACATTTTTTGCCCTGAGGTGATGGTAACGACAAAGTTTTCACCCAAGGCTTCCACTCGAGGGGCTCGCTCGCCGCGAGGGGCATTGCGCCACTAACAGTGGCAGTTGGTTTAGCTGCGTTGTCACGGTAACGCACCGCGGAAAAGCTTTTGCCCTTGGCTTCCTCTCGAGGGGAAGGCAAGGGAAGTGGTTTATACCTTACCGATATTTTATGCGAATACCGCATAAAATTCAATATGCAATATTCGCATATCATACAATCGTGCAGGGTGATACTATGTACAAACGACTGCGCGACTTGCGGGAGGACAGAGACCTCAAGCAGCGCCAGATAGCGGAGCTGCTGAGTGTAGGTCAGACGACATACTCCCGCTATGAAAGCGGAGAGCTTGATATTCCGAGCGCCGCGCTGATAAAGCTTGCGGATTTCTATAATGTAAGCGTTGATTATATTTTGGGAAGAACGGATAAATAAAAACGACCGTGGACGATGCTCCATGGTCGTTTTGGCTTGTTATTCAATTTAACTGTCAGCTCAAGAGCATGCGGTCGTTGTCGAGGGCTTTTCCGGAGCCGGCCTTGAAGCGGTCGAGGAAGTCCTGAACGGTCATGCCGTCGCGCTGAGTGCCGGAAACATCCATGATTATATTTCCTCTGTCCATCATCAGCGTGCGGCTGCCGAGATCGAGCGCCGACTGCATGTTGTGCGTTATCATCATGCAGGTTATCCTGTGCTCGGCGACGATGCTCTTTGTCAGCTCCAGCACCTTTTCCGCAGTGCCGGGGTCAAGCGCCGCCGTGTGCTCGTCGAGCAGCAGGAGCTTCGGCGGAACTATTGTCGCCATAAGCAGCGTCAGCGCCTGACGCTGACCGCCCGAGAGCAGTCCGACCGGCTGGGTGAGCCTGTCCTCAAGCCCCATGCCCAAAAGCGAGAGCTTTTCGCGGAACAGCGCACGGTCGGCTTTTGTGATGTGAGAGAACCAGCCGCCGCTTTTTGCCGCCATGGCGAGGTTTTCCTCTATGCTCATGCCGGGCGCGCTGCCGCGCATGGGGTCCTGAAACAGTCTGCCTATCATGCGCGCACGCCTGTGCTCGGGCATGAAGGTGATATCCTTGCCGTCGAGGTATATGCTGCCGCCGTCGGTGTAGAAGCTGCCGGCGATCGCGTTAAAGAGGGTCGACTTGCCCGCGCCGTTTGCGCCGATTATGGTGATAAAGTCGCCGTCGTTTACATCAAGAGAAAGCTCCCTTATGGCGCATTTTTCATTGACGGTGCCGGGGTTGAAGGTCTTGGATATTTTATCGAGCTTGAGCATATCACACACCGCCTTTCACTTTTCCGTGCGCCATGCGCCGCTTTATCATCGGCATCTGCTTTTTCAAATAAGGTATGGAGATCGCAAGCACGACTATCACCGAGGATATGAGCTTGAGCATGAATGCGGGCATATCGAACCTGAGCGCGACCGTGTAGACCACGCGGAACAGCACCGAGCCGAGTACAACGCCTACGGCGCGGGAGAATATGCCGCCCCTGCCCATGATAACGCCGCCTATGAGCAGCGCTGCCAGCGCGATCGTCACCATACCTGTGCCGATATTTATATCCACAGCCTTCTGCGACTGCGCCAGCAGGCAGCCGGACAGCGCCGTCAGCGAGCCGGCAACGCACAGACCGATAACGGTCGTGAACGCCGTGTTTATCGAGGATGAGCGCACCATATCGGGATTGTTTCCGGTGGCGCGTATCGCAAGACCGAGGCGGGTCTTCAAAAACAGCGTGAGCAGCACGAGCGCGAGTATGACCGCTATGAGAGCAACGGCAAGCTTGTACTGCTTTGCAAAAACCGTATCCTTAAGAAGCTCCTTCATGAGCGAGAACACGGTATCGACCTTGTTCATGTTCAGCAGCGATGAGCCGCTCATTACCGCAATATTTATTGAATACAGACCGGTGTTTACGATTATGCCGGACAGCAGGCTGTCAACGCCGAGCTTGGTCTGAAGTATCGCCGTTATAAAGCCCGAGCACACGCCGGCAGCCATTGCCGCGGGGAGGGCAAGATACGGGTGACCGGCGATGGCGACTACCGCGCCCACCGCGGCGCCCAGAGTGAAGCAGCCGTCGGTAGACAGGTCGCACACATTGAGCATGCTGTAGCTCAGATACAGTGCAAGCACCGTCAGGGAGCATATAAGTCCGAGCTCAAGAGCCGTCTGCCCGAGACCCAGTATCGTTGCAAGATCCATGATTTTTTAATCCTCTCCGATCGGAAGCTCACTGCTGAACATCGTCAAAGCTTTCAGCGGTGGTGATGGTGTTTATCTTGGTGCAGTAGGGCTGGAACGCCGCCGCAACTGCGTCGTAATCGTAGCCGAGCTGTGCGCAGATCTCGGTGTTTATCGTGGCCGTGCCGTTATCGAAGGTCTTTACTGCCAGAGTAGCGGGATCGGCACCGTTCAGGAGAATTTCGGCGACCATGTCTGCGGTCTCAACGCCGAGGTTTGCGTAGTCAACGCCGTAGCCGAGGAATGCACCGTTGAGCGCGAAGGAGTCGGCGCCGGTGTAGTGGGGGATGCCGGCCTGTGCGAAGGTCTCGTATATTGCAAGCTCTGCCTTCATGATGGAGTTGTCGGTCGGAGTGAATACCGCGTCAACGCCGTCGGCTACCATTGCCTGTGCCGCCTGCATGATCTCCTCGGAGGTGGAGCCGGTGTGCTCGACTATCTCAATGCCCTTGTCGTTGAGGTATTTCTTTGCGGCCTCTATCGCGGAGGCGGAGGAGTCCTGACCTACATCGTACAGCAGACCGATCTTCTTCGCGTCGGGGTCGTTTGCAAAAATGAGGTTCATGATGGCCGCGGTGTCGAGGTAATCGCTCGTGCCGGTGACATTCGCGCCCGGCTTTTCGAGGCTTTCAACGAGCTCCGCACCGACGGGATCGGAGACCGCGGAGAACACCACGGGGATACCGTTATCCTCCGTGAGGGCCTGCATGCGCATTGCTACCGGAGTTGCAACGCCTATCATGAGGTCAACGCCGTCGGCGATGAAGTTGGAGATTATCTGCTCCATAACGGTCGCATCGGCATTGCAGTTGTCATAGGAGATCTCAAAGGTCACACCCTTCTCGTCGCCGATCTCCTTCAGGCGGGACTGGATGTTTTCGACTATCTGGTTAAGGGACGCATCGTCTACATAGTTGCATATGCCTACCTTGTAGACTTTTGCGCTGTCGTCGCTGCCGTCGCTGCCGCAGGCGCAGAGAGTGAATACCATTGTCAGTGCGCATACGAGCGCGATTGCCTTTTTGATGATGCTTTTCATTGTTTTTTCCTCCAAAATTTTTTGTTTCTTGGGTGCAGATGGAGGGGAGCCCGTTTTTAAAATAAAAAAACAGCCGCCTGTCCCGAAAATGGGACAAGAGCTGTACTCCTGCGATACCACCCAAATTGACGCTTTCGCGTCCGCTCGCTTATGCGTACCATCATACGCACCCCGATTGATAACGGGAGGGATCCCGTCGGCATCTACTCGGCAAAGCCTTTCAAGCCGCCCTCCGAAGTCCATTCATACTGCCCCGACGACCGCGATCACACCACCCGCGGCTCTCTTAAACGACGGCTTTGCAGAACTACTACTCTTCGTCACTGGTTTTGATGGTGCAATTATAGCACCGGATTTCCGGTTGTCAATACCGTAATGAAAAAAATTGCGGAAATTTTCGTCAAGAAACTATTGAAATTTTTTTGAGCCTCGGTTATAATGCATACGAACTTGGTATGAATTGAGCCCGTTGGAGGACTCCAAAATTTTTTAGAGACGAGTTAGCAGCCGCTAACTCGAAGCCCCCCTCCTCTGACGGACTGCTGCTTGCGTACCGGTCTGTTTTGCGGTTAGCATATGCTAACTGACTACATATAAGAAAGGACAGTTTATGAAAGCAAGAACTATCGGAATGAAAGCTCTTTCACTGCTCCTCGCGGCGGTGATGGTTTTCGGGCTCATGCCCGTGGGCGCTCTGGCGGCTGCGGTGGATGACAGCTATCTGCCCGGGACCTATACCGGCACGGCGCAGGGCTTTAAGGGCGATGTGACCGTAACGGTCACTCTCAGTGAAAATGACGGATCCGTTATAATATCGGATATATCGGCCGTCGGCGACAAGGAGACACAGTCCTACTGGGCACA
Source organism: Phascolarctobacterium succinatutens (assembly GCA_963640555.1). Classification (GTDB taxonomy): domain Bacteria; phylum Bacillota; class Clostridia; order Oscillospirales; family Oscillospiraceae; genus F23-B02. Next base: position 755 of record CAVHZB010000064.1, on the reverse strand, counting down.
GGCGACGGCGCTGCTTGACCAGATAAAGGCGAACAACGGCACCGACGGCGTTGACGCCGTTTCCGGTGCAACGAAAAGCTCCTACGGCATCATAAACGCGGCGAATGACGCTCTCGGCAAGGCCGTTGCCGGATTTGCAGGCGGCACAGGTACGCAGAGCGATCCTTACCTCATTTCGAGTGAGGCAGGTCTGCGCTATCTCCAGAAGCAGGTCGCGGATGGCACGAACTTTGCAGGTGAGTACATTAAGCTGGACTCCGACATTGCCCTTACAGGCGAGTGGACACCGATCGGATCTTCGGCTTCTCTTGCGTTCGCAGGCAATTTTGACGGCGCAGGTCACACCGTCTCGGGTATGACCATCAGCGACAGCACACTGAGCTATGCAGGTCTGTTTGGCTATACGCTCAACGGCGTTACCATCAAAAATGTAAAGCTCACAGATGTTAACATCAGCATGACCGAAGCTGCGCAGAATGTTTATGCGGCATCTCTCGTCGGCTTCATAAAGGTAAACACAAACGGAACCGCATCGTCTGTTATCGATAATTGCACCGCTTCAGGCAGCATTAGCGTCAAAAATGCAGACAAAGTTACGGTCGTAGGTGGACTCACGGCATTTACAGATCAGCGTGCGGCCATAACTAACTGCGGTACGAATGTTGACATCAACGCCGATTCCGGCGCCGGCCGAGCAACAGTCGGCGGCCTCTCGGCATGGGTCAGCATACGGTCCCTTCTTATGAACGACTATG
>CAVHZB010000063.1:0-17693 GCA_963640555.1 Phascolarctobacterium succinatutens | reverse complement strand
AGTATATATTTCGGATGAATATGATTCAGGGAGGTATCGGATATATGCTGACGACACAAGCCGGCGGAGGCTGGACGCTGCTCAGTGACGGAAAGGTGCTCATATCGCACCGGCCCGAGGCGCCATTTGCCGCCGCGGTCAGACAGGAAAAAAGCTATACGAGCTCGCGCGGCACGGTAAAGACCACGGTAACGGAGGCAGAGCGCATAGCGCTGACCGAGTGCGAGAGCAGCGACGGTGCGGTAATGTTTTCCGCGAATGGGCACAGCCTGCACATTGAATACGAAGCGATCACGGGAGGTGCGCTGCTGCATTTTTCCGGCGAGAGCGGCTGGTCGTATGAGCTGCACCTGCCCGCCGTCGGAAACGAGGCGGTTTTCGGAGGCGGTGAGCAGTACCGCAAGGTGAACCTGCGCGGAGAGACCGTTGTCAACTTCGTCTCCGAGCACATCAAGGCCTCGACAATAATAGAAAAGGCGCTGCTCCCAAAGTCGCTGTACCGCGAAAAGGAGCATTCACAGATCGGCAGCTATGCGCCGATGCCGGTTTTCGTCACCGACAGCAAGCGCTTGATCGCCTTTGACACCGACAGCGACGGACGCGCATTGTTCGGCGAAAACGATTACACCTTTTTCTTCGATTCGTGCCCGCGCTCACTCATGCTCCGGCTCGGTGAGAGCTTCAGAGAGCTTGCGTCATTCACGGCGGATGCTGCGGAAAACAGGCAGTATATCCCCGAGTGGTGCATGGACGGCATGATCCTCGGCATACAGGGCGGTACCCGGACGATACTCGAAAAGACCTTCGCCATGCTAGATGCGGGCGCAAAGATATGCGGCGTGTGGAGTCAGGACTGGTCGGGCGAGAACCGAACGGTCATGGGCAAGCAGGTCTGGTGGAACTGGGAGGCCGACGAGGGACTGTATCCCGGTCTTGCCGACGCCATAAAGAAGCTGCGCGAGCGCGGAGTGCGCTTTCTTGCGTATATAAATCCATATCTCGTTAAAGGCAGCCGCCTTTACGAACAGTGCGCGGAGGCTGGCTATCTTATCCGCCGGCAAAGCGGCGAGATATACCACATCAAATCAACTACCTTTGACGCGGGCATGATAGATCTCACAAATCCGGAGGCCGTGCGTTTTACAAAGGATGTTCTCATAAAAAAGAATATGCTCGAGCTCGGTGTATCCGGCTGGATGGCGGACTTCGGCGAATATCTGCCCGTTGACTGTGTACTGCACGACGGCGACCCGGCGCTGCTGCACAATAAGTGGCCGGTGCTCTGGGCAAAGCTCAACCGAGAGGCCATAGAGGAATACGGCGTGCAGGACGCCATGTTCTTTATGCGATCGGGCTATCTCGGTATTCAGAAATACGCGCCCATACTTTGGAACGGAGATCAGCACACTGACTACACGCGCGACTACGGTCTGCCATGTATAATGCCCGCCTGCTTTTCACTCGGCTTTTCCGGTGTTACGATGCTGCACTGGGATATCGGCGGCTTTTTCTCCTTCGGCAAGCTCAAGCGTGATGACGAGCTGTTTACGCGCTGGCTTGAGACCGGTGCGTTCTCGCTCATGATGCGCAGTCATGAATCCATCCGCCCGTGGGCAAACAGTCAGTTTGACGCGCCGGATGTCCTGCCGCATACCGTTGTGCTCACAAGGGTGCACGCGGCGCTGAAGCCGTATATAGAAAAGTGCGTGGAAGACGCACGTCACGGCATACCGGCCATACGCCCCGATTTCTGGGAGGCGGGCAGCTATTCGTCCTGCCGCGACGAATATTCGTACTTCTTCGGCGACGATATGTTTGTCGCACCCGTCATAGAAAAGGGAGCCGTACGGCGCAGAGTATGTCTGCCGGAGGGTGATTGGCTCCATTTCTGGAGCGGGAAGCAGTACCGCGGCGGATATGCGTACAATGTCGATGCGCCGCTTGGCCGTCCGGCAGTGTTCTACCGTAAAAACAGCGGGTTTGCCGAGCTGTTCAAGGCTGCGGCAGGCCGCACGGAATAAAAAATAAAGCAAGGAGAACTTTTGATGGAAGAAAGCTATATTTCCCGGACGAGCGGCATAGGTACGCGGGATAAGATCGGCTATGCCATGGGCGACCTTGCGTCGCTGCTGGTATTCGGACTCGTGCAGAGCGTTTTGCAGAAGTATTACACGGATGTGCTCGGTATAAGCGTTGTGAGCATCATGATAATGTTTGTCATAGCGCGTATCTGGGACGCGATAAACGACCCTATCTGGGGACGCATAATAGACCGTCTTCAGCCGGCACCGGACGGGCGCTACCGCCGCTGGCTCAAAACGCTGGCCGTTCCCGTCGCGCTGTCGGCGGTGCTGATGTTCGTGAAGATCCCCGGACTCAGCCAGGGCGGCTATCTGGCATACGCCTATGTGACCTACATACTCTTCGGCATGCTTTATACGGGCATAAACATCCCTTACGGCTCGCTTGCGCAGGTCATCACCTCTGACGACCGCGAGCGCTCGTCTCTGTCCGTGTTCCGCTCAATAGGCTCTACCTTCGGCGCAATGCCGGCGATGCTGCTCATAAGCTTCTGCTATGTAAAAAACTCAAGCGGCGTTTCCGTTATGAGCTATAACAAGATAATTATCGGAACCGTGATCATCGCCGCGGTGTCCGTTGCGGCTTTCCTGCTTTGCTACCGATGGACGACCGAGCGCGTTCCGACGAAGCCCGCGCCCAAGGAAAAGGGACAGACGTGGAAGGTCATAAAGATCCTGCTGCACAGCCGTCCGTATATGGCGGTGTGTCTTGTCGGCATGCTGTTTCTTGCGGCTCAGATGTTCAGCCAGAGCTACAACACTTATCTTTTCAACTACTATTTCAATGCGCCTGCGCTGTCGATGATGCCAACAGTGTGCCAGTACCTGCCGGTAGCCGTGATAATGCTGTTTGCCGGAAAGCTCGGTGTACGCTACGGACGGCGCGAGGTCTGCGCCTACGGCATGCTCATGGCCGGCGTGTGCAACCTTGCCCTGTACCTTGTCGGCGGCACGAATGTGTGGATATTTCTCGCCGTATGCCTGCTGTCGGGTATAGGAAATGCATTTATTTTCCTGCTTGTATGGGCGATCGCTACCGATGCCATCGACTATAACGAAGTCAGCTACGGCCTGCATGACGAGGCAACGAGCTACGCCTTCTTCACATTTATGCGCAAGCTCGGTCAGACCATTGCCGCCATACTTGTCAACATGGCGCTGCTGCGTATCGGCTATACCGATAATGTGCTCAATACCGCAAATATCACCGACGGTACACTGAATATGATGTTCACCGACTCAGTGCTCATTCCGGCAGTGCTGTATTTCCTTATATTCCTGATCCTGCGCTTCATGTATCCTCTCGGCAAGAAGAAGATAGATGAGCTGCGCGTTGAAAAGGAAAAGCTCCTCGGCCGCCTTGCGCAGGAGTAAATAAAAAAGCGTCGTTATAGGGTGCAGCTCAGGGATTTCGTGATCCCTGAAAAAATTCGGCACAGCCGCATATCGCGACTGTGCCGTTTTCGGAATCATCCCCGGCCGCAATTTCTCGGCGATGGGAGTGAGCTTTTATATTTTTACATATTGAGATTATCCGTGCCGTCCTTCATTTCAAACAGAAATGCGATGAAGCTTTTCATAAACGGGATAAATTCACCGGAGTCTATCATTGCGCAGATCTCGTCGAGAGTTGCCCAGCGGGCGTCCATGACCTCCTCGGGCTGGAAATGCAGCGATGCAAGGTCAATGTCTTTCCTGACTATGTAGTAGTCGTCGAAGCCGTCCTCAAAATTAACGGTGAGCCGTTGGCGTGTCGTCGAAAAGTCAATATCTATGCCGAGCTCCTCGCTTAATTCGCGGTGCATCGCGTCGCGGCTCGACTCTCCGCACATGGCACTTCCGCCGACCGTTACATCCCATTTCCCCGGAAATGTCGGTTTCTGCATGCAGCGCCGCTGAATGAGCAGCTTGCCCTCGGAGTTAAAAAGCGCTATGTGAACGACCATGTGGTAAAGCCCATCGGGATGCTTTTCGCCCCTGACTACGCTTTTGCCGGTCGGTATTCTGTCAATGCTGTATGCGTCCCATGATTCCATTTTGCTCCTCCATGCTCCTGCACTGCAAAAATTCGTTTCTTATCCGCAACACAGTAGCATTTTTTGCGCGCTCCGTCAAGAGCGGCTGAAGAAGATATGACTTGACGCGGCAGGGGCTGCTGCGGTAAAATTGCATTGTAAGGCGCTGACGCAAAAAATGATGAGGAGGTATGGCAATGCAGCGTGTCTATGATTTTCTGAAGGAAGCCGGAACATATTATCTTGCTACCGTTGAGGGGGACCAGCCGAGGGTGAGACCGTTCGGCACGGTCGACCTGTATAACGGCAGACTGGGCATACAGACCGGCAAAAAGAAGGAGCTTTTTGCGCAGATAAGCAAAAACCCAAAGGTCGAGATATGCGCCGTGCGCGGCGGCGAGTGGATCCGCGTGAGCGGCGAGGTGTACCCCGATGACAGTATAGATGCATGCGAGCATATGCTCAGCGGATATCCGGAGCTTAGACCTATGTATACCCCCGGCGACGGCAACTGCGTCGTCTTGTACTTTAAAAACGGCACTGCGACGGTCTCGAGCTTTACCGCGGCGCCAATTGTCATAGAATTTTGACGAAAATAATTGCTTTACAATGGTAATGTGATTTGCTATAATGTGCGGGTACAGTATATGCGCCCGTAGCTCAGCTGGATAGAGTGTCAGACTCCGACTCTGAAGGTCGTGGGTTCGAATCCCGTCGGGCGTACCATTTGAAAAAGCCAGTGTTATCAATGCTTTTCGGCATTTTGACACTGGCTGTTTTTATGCTTTTGATGTGCTGAGAACGGGCGATAATTCAACTTTAATTCAACTCGCTCTCAAAATTCAAGCCTTTTTGAGCAGAATGTCGCCGCTCTGCCATGCCCTGTATTGCCTGAGCAGCTGCATAGTCTCCTGCGGGAGCGATACATAGCGCTTGCTGCTTGCGGTTTTGGGAGTGCTCTCATAAACGCCGCGATCGGGCGTGTATGATATCGAGCGGCATATGTATATGCGCGAGTTAATAATGGCTAAGAGTGTTAATCAGTCAGTAGAACCGAATATTGCAGACTTGGCTAATGATTGGCTTAAATCCTATAAGTTGGATTATAAACTTGAGCAAGAGTCTTTGAATACAGAGATAGACCAAGCTCTTAATGAGTATTTTTCAAAGAGTGGTGAATCTATCAACATCCGTGTGACAAACGGAGAGAAAAAAACGCTTGGAAGCTAAGGCTAAAAAGTACGGTATGAGCATATCAACTTACCTCAGGATGTCAGTCAATGTGGGTAGAAAGCCCGTATAGTGCAGCACAGCAGCAGGCGCTCATAGGTGTCCTGGTCGGACAGGTCTGCCTGCATTATTTCCTCGCACTTTTTCAGCCGGTACATGAGCGAATTGCGGTGGACATACAGCTTTGCCGCAGCCTTGGTCATATCGCAGCGTTCGAAAAGATAGCAGCACAGCGACTGGTAGTAGTCGGACGAATTTTCGCGGTCAAAATCAATGAGGCGCCTGAGCTCCGGCACGATGAGGCTTTCGGCATAGATATTGTCGCAGCCGTGGCGGAGGATTATCTCACTGAAGTTATCAAAAAATGAGTAGATGCAGTTGCTCCCGCTGTGCTCGATGCCGTATTCAAGCGCCAGCCGAGCCTGTTCAATGTAAGCATCCCGCTTTTCGAGGTCGGAAAACACGCCCGATGCTCCGCATACAAACGAAGCCTTCGCCGATGCCTCGTCCTTTATGTCGGACAGTATTTTTTTGCGAACGGCACCGTCCTTTATGTTCTGAAACAGCATGTACATACTGTCGGACTTGTTGACATACAGCATATTCGAATGGCGGAGCTTTATGCTGCTGACGATGTTCTGCAGCCTGCCGGAGCTTATTTCATCCGTATGCATTGCAACGACCATGTAGTCCGGGCGAAGCCCTACATTCCTGTAAAATGCGGTGCTCGTTAAAAGCTGTATCGGTGCATCCGTATTTTCCAAAAGCACTCTGGCGGCAATAAGCCTGTCGGGTGCAGAGCCCATGGGCTGACGGCGCATTTTGCTGCCGAGGTATATCTCGGCGGCGGTCTTGACCGCCCCGTTGAGCATCAGCGCAAAATCGAGCTTATCGCGCTCGAGATACATGACCGAGCAGCAGCCCTCAATGCTGCTGCCAAGATACACCGAGCAGGTCGTCTGCGGGTACTCGGTGTTAACACCCCAGCTTACATCTATGGGCTCGCCGGCGGCGGACATCTTGTCGGTAAAGCCCTCTCCGAAGTAGTAGTCGACAACCGTCTCGGGGGCAGCCGCGCCGGAGGTTATCAGTGTCTGCCAAAGCGGGTCGGGACAGGGATAAGGACCGCCGTATGCGATCAGGTGGAAGGCAATATCCGTCACGATTACCGGCATGCCGTAGCGCATGTAAATCTTCTGAAGAAAGATGTTCAGATCATCGGTCTGAGGTATGAGCTCCATTATATATTTGTAGACATCGTCTCCGGCATCGCTGCCAATGTACCTGCTTGTCACAAATAACACCTCCGTTTAACGGTTTGTTGATGAAGTGCGTGCAACGACTGATAATAAATTAGCAAATTATTATTAATTTTTCAAGTAACCTGCGTACAATTCGTGTGATTGCAAAAACACAGTGCCGAAGTTTTTACAAAAATGACGGTGCATATAGACAAAGAATGTGATATAATTAACTTTCGTTGACCGGGGACACCGATTCGACGGCGAAGAAGCGTCATTATTTTAACAAATTACAGCCAGATATAAGAATTTTATGCCAAAACAGCACCAAAGCTTACAAAAAGCTCCGGTGTTGTTTTTCTTTGCTTTAGAATTTGCCTTATTTTTCTTTGTGCAAATGATAAATCGTGCTTGACATGCTTTTGGCGAAATGCAGTTGAAGTGCATCGGAAACGCATGATAAAGTCTTGACAAAGGCAGCGCAGGGAAACTGTTTCGACGGGAACGGAAGGAAGGCCTGACGCTGCGGCACTTGCAAGCGTCAAATGAAATCGGACAACAAATGTATAAAGGAGAATGAAATAATGCAAAAAAGCGGACTCGTAAAAAGCAGCAGATACGCGTGGGTCGTATTGGCACTGCTTATACTCATGCAGTTTGTATATGCCGGTATCACGCTGAGTACCGTCACTCTGTACATGGAGCCAATCCTCAATGCACACCCCGAGGTATCCCGTACCGCATATGCTCTCACGATCACCCTTAACGGCGGCGCAAATGCCATAATCAGCATATTCTTCGGCAAGCTCGTTGAAAAGTTCGGACTCAAGAAGATGATCTCCTTCTGCTCGCTGCTGATGATAGCCGGCGTTCTTCTGTATGCAAACGGCACGGTCATCTGGATGTTCTACCTTGCGGCGATCCTTCAGGGCATCTCCCTCTGCTTCTGCTCGGGCGCATCCTGCTCGATAATCTTCAGCAAATGGTTTGCTCATTCCACCGGCACGCTGCTTTCCGCGACAGCCATCGGCTCCGGACTCGCAGGCGTTATCTTCAGCCCGATAGTCTCCAACTGGATCGGCACCATCGGCTGGACGGCTTCCCTCTACATCAACTGCGCGATCGTTGTTTTCACCGCAGTCGTTCTCATTGTGTTCCTCAAGGACAGCCCTGAAAAGTACGGGGTAAAGCCCATGTGGAACGATAAGGTCAAAATTGCCGACGAAAGCGGTACGATCATTCCCTACGGCGTTACCGCCAAAGAAGCATACAAGTCCATTCAGTTCTGGTGCGGCACGATCGGCATCGGCCTGTTCGGTCTGATCATCTACGGTGCTATCTGCAATATTGCGATCCTCTCCTCCGACCTCGGATATGACGGCGGCGTGATGCTGTCCGTCATGTATGCGGCTAACATTATTTTGCAGCTGCCGTTCGGCATTCTCGCCGACAAGCTCGGCATCCGTACCTGCATGGTCGCATACTCGATCATGGCGATCGTCTCGGTGTTCATCTATGCCACAGCGCCTGCCATCGGCATGATGTATGTCGGCACCGTTCTTCTCGGCGGCTCGTTCTGCATCCTCAAGGCGACCCTTCCCGTTTACACCCTGCAGATCTTCGGCAACCGTGCACAGGGTCAGATCATGGGCATCATGATCGCCGTAATGAATTGCGGCGTTGCCTTCGGCATGCCCGTTCTGAACGCCGCATATGACATCACCGGCTCTTACAGCGGCATGTTCAAGCTTTTCGGCTTCCTCGGCATTGTCCTTGCCGTCATGATCTTCATCGGCTGCAAGCCCATAAAGAAGGTCGTAGACGAGAAGAAGGCCGTCGAATCCGGCGGCTCCACCGCAGTTAACGCATAAGTATCCCCCCGCACATCCTCCGCTGCCGGCTCATCCGAGCCGGCGGCGGGGAGACGCTATACGGCAAAAATAAAAAAGGAGCAAATTAAAATGGAAAAGAAAGATTACAGTCCTCTTTTTACCCCGTTTAAGATAGGCAAGATGGAGCTCAAGAACCGCCTTGTGCTTTCTCCTATGGGTCACAATGCATCTCTCCCTTACGGCGCAAAGTCCGATTGGGAGATAGATTACTATGAAGAACGCGCAAGAGGCGGCGTCGGTATGATAATCACCGGCTGCACTCCTCTTACCGAGAAGATCGCGCAGGGCTCTCACGAGGGAACTCTGGAGAGTGATATTCCCATTCCCGCATACACGGACCTCGTTGAGAGAGTTCACCGCTGGGGAGCAAAGATCTGCCTTCAGGTAACTCCGGGCACGGGCCGCAACGGCTACCCCAACGAGTTCGGTGACAAGCTCATATCCTCATGTGAGCAGCCGACCTTCTTCAGACCCGATGTTCTCACCCGCGAGATGACCAAGGAGGAGATCAAGGAGCTTCAGGAGACCTTTAAGTACGCGGCGGGCGTTGCCCGTGACGCAGGCTTCGACGCCATTGAGATACATGCTCACGCAGGCTACCTCATCGACCAGTTCATGTCCAAGGTGTTCAACCACCGCACCGACGAGTACGGCGGCTGTGCCGAGAACCGCACCCGCTTTGCCCGCGAGATGGTCGAGGCCGTCCGCTCCGTAGTAGGTCCCGATATGCCAATTCTGTTCCGTATCGCACTCGACCACGGCTGGGAAGGCGGACGCACCTTCGATGAGTCTAAGGAGCTTGTCGAGTGGCTTCAGAAGTGCAGCATCGACGCATTCGATGTCGACGCGGGCTCTTACGAGCGCCTTGACTACATTTTCCCGCCCTCCTATCAGGGTCCGGCCTGCATGAGCTATGTCTGCGATTTTGCAAGAGAGAACATCAGCAAGCCCATTCTCAACGGCGGCACTCACGACCCCGATACCGCGCTCGAGCTCATCACCTCCGGAAAGGCTGACTTCGCGATCCTCGGCCGTGCGCTCATCGCCGACCCCGATATTCCAAACAAGCTGCTTGCAGGTCACCGTGAGGATGTCCGTCCCTGCCTGCGCTGCAACGAGGACTGCATCGGTCGTATCTGGAACCGCCGTACCAAGATATCCTGCTCCGTCAACACCAGAGTGGGCGAGGAGAGAGCCTTCAGGATCGAAAAGACAAGCGATCCTAAGAATATCGTCATCATCGGCGCAGGTCCCTCGGGACTTGAGGCCGCCCGTGTTGCCGCGCTCAAGGGACACAGGGTCACAGTTTACGAGAAGGACGGTCACCTCGGCGGTACCGCCCGTGTGATCGCAACAGCCTCGTTTAAAAATTACATCCGGGCTCTGTTTGAGTACTACGCAGTGCAGATGGATAAGCTCGGCGTTGAGCTTCACCTGAACACCGAGATCAAGGCTGACGATCCCGTTCTGGAGGCGGCCGACTGGATATTCGTGAGCACCGGCACCGTCCCCGTATGCCCGCCGATCCCGGGTCTTGACGGCAGTAATGTTTTCAATATGTATGAGGTGCACAAGGATCACGGCCTTGTCAAGGGCGACAATATCGTTATCTGCGGCGGCGGTGAGTCCGGCTGCGACGGCGGCTATGAGCTTGCTCTTGACTACGGTAAGAATGTCACCATTGTTGAGATGGCGGATATCATGGCAAAGGACGCAATGTTTATAAACCGCAACTGCATCTGCGCAAAGATGGAAAAGCTCGGCGTTCGCTTGATGACCAAGACCAAGGTGCTCAGCGTCGACGAAAACGGTGTCACCGTAGAGAAAGCCGACGGCAGCACCGAGTATCTGCCCGCAGATACCGTTATCAACGCTCTCGGCATGAAGCCCAGAACGGAGCTCGTGGATGCGCTCAAGGCAAAATACTATAACAAGACCATTGCCATGGGCGACAGCGTTAAAATGGGCAAGATAGGCACTGCGGTACGCAGCGGCTTCTTCGCGGCAATGAGCATAGATCGCTGAATATAAAACGGCTGTCCGTGCCGTCGCGCGGCACGGACGGCTCAAAAGAAAGGAGCAAAAATCGTTATGAGAGATACCATCCCTTATGAACTGGAGTACCTTTTCTCCTACGCGGCAGACTGCGACCCCAACTTCGAGATCTATGACCCCTCCGTATTCGGCGGCTTCCGCCTTACGGGCTACATCGTCGGCGGCTGGGTAAAGGGCGATAAGATAAACGGCAGACTCAAGCCCTTCGGCGGCGACTGGTGCCACGGTACGCCGAACGGAACGCAGAATGTAAATGTACGCGCTACCATCGAGACCGACGACGGCGCAAAGATATACATGCCGTATCAGGGCAGAAACGACATCGGCGGCTACGAGGATGTTCTCAAGTACAAAAAGTTTATTTTCCCCGAGCAGGTGCGCAATGCGATACACTACCAGCTTGAGACCGACGATCCCCGCTACGAATGGCTCAACCATACCTTCTGCATTGGCTTCGGCGTGGCAAAATTCACCGACCCCGTTGTCGTGCGCTACGATGTTTACGCCGTTGGCATCAAAAAGTGAGAAAGGAGAAGGAATATGGCTAACGATTTGAACAAGACCCGTATCGACCATCTTTTTTCCGCCGATATCGACCTTGAGTGCTGGGGCTTTTACCCCTCCGTCGGCGGCGGCGTTCGCGTAAACTCCGTCCCAAGGTCCGGCGAGGTGTTCACACGGACGGAGATCATCGGCGAGGTAGTCCCCGGCGGCGAGGTAACGCAGCTTCTGCGCTATAACGGCGTTTTCGAGCTCGACGGACGCATCACCTTAAAGCTCAATGACGGCACGCTGGTCTATGTGCCTTATACCGGCAGAGCCGATTTCTGCACCGTTGACGAGATAGAGAAATTTGCATCAGGCAATATCGAGCGCGGCACCGATGTCTACTTTGCAAGCCCCATCGAATCGACGGACCCCAAGCTTGACAAGATGTTCGTTTTCGCGGTCGGAAGACTTGATAACGCAAAGAAGCCCACCAAGCTCATGCTCGATCTCTACGAGTACGAGTGCCTGCCCCTTTAAGGCGATAGGAGGTACGATATGTTTGATCTTCATGGCAGAGTAGCTGTCGTTACCGGAGCGTCCAGCGGTCTTGGCCGTCAGTTTGCACTCGCACTTGCGGGTCAGGGCGCAGATATAGTCCTGCTTGCACGCCGCATGGAAAAGCTTGAGGCGGTCGCACGGGAGGTCAGGGCAAAGGGCGTCAGGTGTCTGCCCGTAAAGTGTGATGTCTGTGAGCTGGCTGATATACAGGCAGCCGTAAAGGCCACCGTTGACGAATTCGGCAAGGTCGATATCCTCGTCAACAACGCGGGCGGAGGTCCGTTCTATCCCATCACCGAGACTCCGGACGATTTCTGGCAGCACGGTCTTGACCTTGAGCTTACCGGTGTATTCCGCTGCATCCGCGAGTTCGGCAGGGAGATGATCAAGGCGGGCTATGGCCGCATCATCAACAACGCGTCTCTGTTTGGCCGCATCGGCACGGGCGAGATCGCGATCTCAAACTACTGCGCGGTCAAGGGCGGCGTTGTAAACCTCACGCGTGAGGTCGCCTGCGAGCTGTGCAGGCACGGCATTACCTGCAACTGCGTGTGTCCAGGCTTCTTCCCCTCGGAGTCTAACAGTCCCGAGGCTATGGAAATGCTCGGACCGTGGATAAACTCCCGCGTGCCCATGGGCAGAGCCGGCGTTGAAGGTGAGCTCGACAGCACGATAATCTATCTTGCGGCAGACGAATCATCCTATGTAAACGGCGCGATCGTCTCCTGCGACGGCGGCTGGACATGCTGCTGATAATTCAATCTATTCGGAAAGGACATAATCATGGATCTTAAACTTAAAGACAAGGTCGTTCTCATAAACGGCGCGACCGGCGGTATCGGCAGAGCGGTGTGCTTTGCCCTTAAAGAGGAGGGTGCAAGGATAGCGCTTTCCGGACGCGATGCAGACAAGGTCGCAAAGCTCGCAGCCGACCTCGGGCTCGGCTCTGACAGGCTGTGGACAAATGTTGCCGATGTAACGGACGAGAAGCAGGTCAAGGCATTCGTCGACGGCGCGGTAGCCCACTTCGGTCACATTGACGCCGCCATTCCAAACGCGGGCTACGAAGGCAAGTGGGAATTCAACAGCCAGATGAGCAAGGAAAACTTCGACAAGGTCTTCGGTGTTAATGTTCTCGGTGTAATGTACATGCTCAAGTATGGCGGCGATGCCCTTGCAAAGCAGGGACACGGCTCAGTCGTCATCACCTCGTCGATAGGCGGCGTTGTCGGCAGCCCCGGTATGGCTATCTACTGCGCCTCCAAGCATGCCGTGCAGGGACTCATGAAGTCCGCTGCCCGTGAGCTTGGTCCAAAGGGCGTCAATGTCAACAGCGTTAACCCCGACGGCGTTGATACCTCCATGCTTGCCCGCATCGGCGAAAACGCGCTCGGCGATTCAATGAGTCCCGAGGAGCGCTACGCGGCACTCGTATCCGGCACCTATGACAAGCGGGCTGCAACTCCCGAGGAGGTCGCATACCTCATTCTGTACTACATCTCACCGTGGGCATCCCACATTTTCGGTACCAAGACCGTCATTGACGGTGCAAACGGCGACGGCGAGACCGTAAGACCGTAAATTTTCAGCATACAGGTTCTCCTTTCGGATCATATGTGATCTTCATAGCACATCCTTCCTACCCTCCCTGAGCCGAGGGGCAGCTTCCGCCACTCGGGTGAGCCCTGATTAAATGCACCGGCGGGTGTAAACCATCCGTTCGGCTGCCGGCTGCATTTATTCAGTGCTTGCCCGAATCCCATTCGATGAATCGGACCTTGCGGCAGGGAAAGACGCACCGTATACATGCATTGACAGCCTGCGGTCTGCCACTCATAAAAAATACTTTCTTAAGGATGAAAACCCTTGACTTTACGGGCTTTATTATGTATATTGTTCACGATGCAAAGGGCACTCCGGACGCAGGTCCGAGGTGTCCTTTCTCATATTTTATTTTAAGAAATGGGGGAGGATAAATGTCCAAAGAACTCATTCGCCTTGTGAACTGTCAAATGGCGTTTGACGATGAGATCGTTTTGAACGATATTAACCTGTATTTCAATGATAAGGAATTCCTCACGCTGCTCGGTCCCTCCGGCTGCGGCAAGACCACCACGCTCAGAATAATCGGCGGTTTTATCAAGCCCACCGGCGGAGATGTGCTTTTTGACGGCGAGAGGATAAACGATGTCCCGCCTCATAAGAGAAAGGTGAACACTGTTTTTCAGAAATATGCACTGTTTCCGCATCTGGATGTTTACGAAAATGTGGCTTTCGGGCTGCGCCTTGCAAAGCTTCCGGAGCAGGAGATAGACGACCGCGTTACCGAAATGCTTGAGATAGTGAGCCTCAAGGGGTTTGAAAACCGCAAGGTGTCTCAGCTGTCCGGCGGTCAGCAGCAGCGTGTCGCCATTGCGAGGGCTCTGGTAAACCGTCCTAAGGTACTGCTTCTCGACGAGCCGCTCGGCGCGCTCGACCTGCGCCTCAGAAAGGATATGCAGAACGAGCTCAAGCGTATTCAGCAGGCGATGGGCATCACTTTTATATATGTAACTCACGATCAGGAGGAGGCGCTGTCCATGTCCGACACGGTAGTCGTAATGGACAAGGGACGCATCCAGCAGATCGGAACTCCTGAGGATATCTACAACGAGCCGAAAAACGCGTTCGTTGCCGATTTTATCGGCGAGAGCAACATTCTCGACGGCGTTATGCTTGAGGACAGGCTCGTGAAATTCTTCGGCAGAAGATTTAAGTGCGTAGATTCCGGCTTTGAGAAAAACGAGCCGGTCGATGTCGTCATCCGTCCCGAGGACATTGACATAGTAACGCCCGACGACGGGCACCTGTGCGGAACCGTGACCTCAGTCACCTTCAAGGGCGTGCACTACGACACGATAGTCGATTTCAAGGGCTTTAAGTGGCTCATACAGACGACGGATTTCTACGATGTCGGCTCGTACATCGGCATCCGACTTGAGCCCGAGGATATCCACATCATGCACAAGAGCGAATACTCCGGACAGTTCGGCGACTACAGCTCCTACTCCGCGGAGTACGACGAGATGGACGACCCCGACCTCTATCCCGACGACGGTGAAGAGAGTGAGGAGCCTGCGGAGGGCGGAGAAAATGAAGAATAAAGCTCTTGCCGCGCCCTATCTCGTGTGGATGGCACTGTTTACGGTAGTGCCGCTTGCCATCGTTGTGTATTATGCGTTCACCGATGCCGCGACCGGCGAGCTCACGCTGGCAAATATCGCAAACCTCGGCAACTATCTGCCGATACTCATAAAGAGCATATGGCTCGCGCTCATCTCCTCGCTTATCTGCATCGTTATCGGCTACCCCGTGGCGTATTACATCGCAAACTGCAAAGAGACGACGCAGCGCTTCCTGTATATGCTCGTTATGCTGCCGATGTGCATAAGCTTCCTTCTGCGCACTCTCGCGTGGGTCGCTCTCACTGAGGACACCGGTATAATCAACAACTTCGTGACCTCGCTGGGTCTCCAGCCGCTTCCGCTTATCCGCAATAACGGCGCGGTGGTGCTCGGCATGGTGTACAACTATCTGCCGTATATGATAATGCCGCTTTACACCGTTATCATGAAGATAGACCGCCGCCTTATCGAGGCTGCGCAGGATCTCGGCTGCAACGGCGTGAATGTTTTCCGCCGCGTCATACTGCCGCTGTCGGTGCCGGGCATAATCTCCGGCTTTACAATGGTTTTCGTACCGGCCGTGTCCACCTTCTACATATCCCAGAAGCTCGGCTCCTCCGGGACCACGCTCATAGGCGATGTCATAGAAAGCCAGTTCAAAACGGCGTATAATCCCAATCTCGGTGCGGCGCTCAGCCTTATCCTGATGGTGATGATCTTTGTCTGCATCGGTGTTATGAACCGCTTCGGCGATGAGGAAGAGGAGGTCGTGACGCTTTGAAGAATTTCAACAAGGTATTTACCGTCATCGTCCTGCTGTTTCTGTATATCCCGATGATAGTCCTCGCCGTGGGCTCGTTCAACAGCGGCATGGATATTGCCGTGTTCAAGGGCTTTACGCTCGACAACTATTCCGCGCTGTTCCGCGACGGAGTTCTGCTGCCGCTGCTTTTAAACTCCGTTATAATCGCGCTCTTGTCCTCGGTGTTTGCAACTATCCTCGGCACCGCCGCCTCGCTCGGCATATACTCCATGGGGCCGCGGCTCCGCAGATTCACCATGAGCGTAACAAATATCCCGCTTACAAACCCCGAGATCGTCACCGGCGTTTCGCTGGCGCTGCTGTTTGCGTTCGTAGGAACGGTGATGAAGATAAATAACATTCTCGGCTTTGCAACGCTCCTTATAGCGCATATAACCTTCAATCTGCCGTATGTCATCCTTTCGGTCATGCCGAAGCTCAGGCAGATGGATCCCAATCTGCGCGAGGCGGCGATGGATCTCGGCTGCACGCCGTGGCAGGCATTTTACAAGGTCGTTATCCACGAGCTGACTCCGGGTATCATTTCGGGCGCCCTCATGGCGTTCACCATGAGCCTTGATGATTTCGTTATAAGCTATTTTGTCTACGGTCCGCGCTTTGTCACTCTGCCGGTCGAGATATATAACTACACCAAAAAGCCGCTTCAGCCGAAGATATACGCATTGTTTACGCTTCTGTTTGCGGCAATACTTATCGTAATGGTGCTTATGAACCTCCTGCAGGAGCGCGATGCCAAGCGCGCTAAGGAAAACCGCAGGGCCTTCCGCCCGAGAAAGCAGGTGGACGCATGAAGAAAATAATACCTGCTCTGCTGTGCGCGGTCATGCTCTTTTCGCTCGTGCCGGTAAAGGCGAGTGCCGAGGAGGTAACGATAAATGTTTATAACTGGGGTCAGTATATCTCCGACGGCACCGACGGCTATATTGATGTAAACAAAGCCTTCACCGAAAAGACCGGCATCAAGGTCAACTACATGACCTTTGACTCCAACGAGACCATGTACACCAAGCTCAAGACCGGCGGCAGCACCTACGATGTCATTATCCCCTCGGACTACATGGTCGCGCGCCTCATAGCCGAGGACATGCTCGAGGAGCTTGATTACTCTAACATTCCCAACTATGCACTGGTAGACGATGCGTATAAAAATACCTCCTATGATCCGGAGAACAAATACTCGGTGCCGTACACATGGGGAACGGTCGGCGTTATATACAACAAAAAATATGTTGATGAAGCCGATCTCGGCTCATGGGAGCTTCTGTGGAACGATAAGTATTCCGGCAAGATACTCATGTTCGATAACCCGCGCGATGCGTTTGCGATAGCGGAGCTCATGCTGGGAATAGACATAAACAGCGAGGATCAGGACGAGCTGCGCTCGGCAGCGTATAAGCTCATCGAGCAGAAGCCGCTCGTGCAGGAATATGTCATGGATCAGATATTCAGCAAGATGGAGCGTGAGGAGGCGTGGATAGCGCCGTACTATGCAGGCGACTACCTGCTCATGGCTCAGGAAAACCCCGATCTCGGCTTTTACTTCCCCGAGGAGGGCTACAACCTCTTTGTTGATGCTGCATGCATACCCAAGGGCTGCCAGAACAAGGCTGCGGCCGAGGCATATATAAACTTCCTGTGCGATCCCGAGGTATCGGGCGAGAACCTCGATTATCTCGGCTACTCTACGCCCATATCCGAGGCAAAGCAGTATATGGATCCGGAGACCGCCTCAAGCGAGATCGCCTATCCCACCGCCGAGACGCTTTCGCGAGGCAAGGCCTTCATTAACCTCTCCGAGGAGACAAGCCGCTTTACCGATTCGCTCTGGCTTCAGGTCAAGACACAGGGAGGCGTTGATACCTACGCTATAGTCTCCATGTGTGCCGTCGCGGTGCTGCTCGCGGCATACTTTGTCATCCACGGCGCAAGAAAGAAAAAACGCATAGCCAACCGCTGCAAAAAATGGAAGCAGTAAAAAACATATTCCGACCGCGCTTTTCAGGTGAGAAAAGCGCGGTTTTTGTTGTGCCCGCGCGTTAAAGCTGGTATAATAAACTGATTAAATGCCGCCTGCGGTGCCGGTTTAGCCGGCCTAACAAGGAATTCGGTGCAAATCCGAAGCAGTCCCGCTGCCGTGAATGGCGA
>CAVHZB010000062.1:0-7810 GCA_963640555.1 Phascolarctobacterium succinatutens | reverse complement strand
AAGTGCGCGACACCTCGCTCAAGGTTCCCCACGGCGAGAGCGGCATAATCGTCGACGTAAAGGTATTTACCCGCGAAGCCGGCGATGAGATGAGCCCCGGCGTCAATCAGGTCGTCCGCGTCTATATCGCTCAGAAGCGTAAGATCTCCGTCGGCGATAAGATGGCGGGACGCCACGGCAATAAGGGCGTCGTCTCCCGCATTCTCCCGCGCGAGGATATGCCGTATCTGCCCGACGGTACTCCGCTTGATATAGTTCTTAATCCTCTGGGCGTTCCGTCCCGTATGAATATCGGACAGGTGCTCGAGGTCCACCTCGGCTATGCCGCTCAGGCACTGGGCTGGAAGGTGGCAACGCCTATCTTTAACGGTGCAAACGAGGTCACTATCCGCGAGACCCTGCGTCAGGCAGGTCTGCGTGAGGACGGCAAGAGCGTTCTGTATGACGGACGCACCGGCGAAAAGTTTGACAACGATGTCACCGTCGGCTGGGTATACTTCCTGAAGCTCCACCATCTGGTCGATGATAAGATCCATGCCCGCAGCACCGGACCCTACAGCCTTGTTACTCAGCAGCCGCTCGGCGGCAAGGCGCAGTTCGGCGGTCAGCGCTTCGGCGAAATGGAGGTCTGGGCTCTCGAGGCATACGGTGCCGCCTATACTCTGCAGGAGATACTCACCGTTAAGTCCGACGATGTCACCGGTCGTGTGCGCACCTATGAGAGCATCGTTAAGGGCAACAACATCCCGCAGCCCGGTGTTCCCGAGTCATTCAAGGTCCTTGTCAAGGAGCTGCAGTCGCTGTGCCTTGATATCCGCGTTCTGGATAAGGACGGTCAGGAGATCGAGCTCAAGGATGATGACGAGGATGAATTCATTCCTAAAATGAAGGATGAAATGTATGACACCATGTCCGATGACGATGACATCGAGGCCGAGGGCTATTCCATTGAGGATATTCCCGAGTCCGATGACGATGACTTCGGCTTCCTGTCTGATGATGACTACAGCGAGGAGGATGAATAATAATGAGTTTTACACCGTTTGACGCCATAAAAATAGGCATTGCCTCCCCTGAAATGATCCTTTCGTGGTCCTCCGGCGAAGTAACCAAGCCCGAGACCATCAACTACCGTACCCTCAAGCCCGAGCGCGACGGTCTTTTCTGCGAGAGAATATTCGGACCGACCAAGGACTGGGAGTGCCACTGCGGCAAGTATAAGAAGATCAGCTATAAGGGCAAGGTCTGCGACCGCTGCGGCGTTGAGGTAACAAAAAGCAAGGTACGCCGCGAGCGCATGGGTCATATAGAGCTTGCAGCTCCCGTATCGCATATCTGGTACTTCAAGGGTATACCCAGCCGCATGGGTCTGCTTCTCGACCTGACTCCGAGGGTGCTCGAGAAGGTACTGTACTTTGCAAATTATATTGTGACCGATCCGGGCTTCACTCCGCTGGAAAAGTGCCAGATACTCACCGAGAAAGAGTATCGCGACATGCGCGAGAAGTACGAGGACGATTTCGATGCCGGTATGGGCGCCGAGGCAATAAAGAAGCTCCTTCAGCAGATCGACTGTGAGCAGCTTTCCGCCCAGCTCAAGGAGGAGCTTGCAAACGCCTCCGGTCAGAAGAAGGCAAAGCTCGTAAAGCGCCTTGAGGTCGTCGAGGCATTCCGTCAGAGCGGCAATAAGCCCGAATGGATGATCATCGACATTCTGCCGGTCATCCCGCCTGAGATCCGCCCCATGGTACAGCTCGACGGCGGCAGATTCGCCACCTCCGACCTCAACGATCTCTACCGCCGCGTGATAAACCGCAACAACCGTCTCAAGAGACTTATACAGCTCAGCGCTCCCGACATTATCGTGCGCAACGAAAAGCGCATGCTTCAGGAAGCCGTTGACGCACTTATAGACAACGGCCGCCGCGGCAGAGCCGTCACCGGCGCAAACTCCCGCGCACTCAAGTCGCTGTCGGATATGCTCAAGGGCAAGCAGGGACGCTTCCGCCAGAACCTTCTGGGCAAGCGCGTTGACTACTCCGGCCGAAGCGTTATCGTCGTAGGTCCTGACCTCAAGATCTACCAGTGCGGCGTTCCCAAGGAAATGGCTATAGAGCTGTTCCGTCCCTTTGTCATGAAAAAGCTCGTTGAGGACGGCATTGCAAATAACATCAAATCCGCGAAAAAGATGGTAGACAAGCAGCGCACCGAGGTATGGGACGCGCTTGAGGTCGTCATCAAGGAGCATCCGGTGCTCCTGAACCGTGCGCCTACGCTGCACCGCCTTGGTATTCAGGCGTTTGAGCCTATCCTCGTAGAGGGCAGGGCGCTCAAGCTCCATCCGCTCGTATGTACCGCATATAATGCCGACTTCGACGGTGACCAGATGGCTATCCATGTCCCCCTGTCCGCAGAGGCTCAGGCTGAGGCGAGAATACTCATGCTTTCGGCAAATAACCTCCTGCGTCCTCAGGACGGACACCCCGTCACCGTTCCTACTCAGGATATGATCCTCGGCTCCTACTACCTGACCATGAAGCGCATGGGCAAGGCTGAAAAGGGCGCTGAGAATGTGTTCGTGACGGATCCGGGCGATACCGAGCTTCCCAAGGAAGAGGTCGTAGATGCAGACGATTTTCTTGCGGCAGAGGAGAAGGCAGCTGCTGCCGGCGGCAAGGCTCCAGCCTACAAGCCGCTGCTGATGTACCGCGACCCCAACGAGGCGGTCATGGCGTACAGCCAGGGCGAGGTCGGACTGCACGCCCCCATCCTTGTCCGCGTTACCAAGACCTTCGACGGCGTTGAAAAGAGTAAGCTCATCGAAAGCACCGTCGGCAGGATAATCTTCAATGAGAAGATCCCACAGGATCTCGGCTATGTCGACCGCACCGATCCGGAGCATGCATTTGATCACGAGATCGGCTTCCAGGTCGGTAAAAAGCAGCTCGGCGATATCATCGACCGCTGCATCAAAAAGCATGATTTCACCATTTCTGCCGAAGTGCTCGACGGCATCAAGGCAATGGGCTATAAGTACTCGACTAAGGGCGCTATCACGATCTCCATCGCCGATATGACCGTTCCTGAGGCGAAGAAGACCCTCATAAGCGAGACCGAGAACAAGGTCGTCGCCATCGAGCGTCAGTTCAAGCGCGGCTTTATCACCGATGACGAGCGCTATCGCCTTGTCGTCTCCGAGTGGGAAAAGACCACTAAGGATGTCACCAGCGCGCTGCAGAACTGCCTCGACACCTACAACCCCATCTACATGATGGCAAACTCCGGTGCCCGTGGCTCCATGAACCAGATCCGTCAGCTTGCCGGTATGCGCGGCCTTATGGCCAACACCTCCGGTAAGACCATCGAGATACCCATCAAGGCAAACTTCCGTGAAGGCCTGAGCGTTCTGGAATACTTCATCTCCTCCCGAGGCGCGCGCAAGGGTCTTGCCGATACCGCGCTTCGTACGGCCGACTCCGGTTACCTTACCCGCCGAATGGTCGATGTCTGCCAGGACGTCATCATCCGCGAGCCCGACTGCGGCACGCACGACGGCGTGTGGGCGGCGGCTGTTTACGAAAAGGGTCAGCTCGTACAGTCCTTCGGCGTGAGCATCCACGGCAGATTCCCGGCAGTGCCCATCTGCGATCCGCAGACCGGCGAGGTGCTGTTTGACACCGACCACATGCTCATGCCCGCAGATGCCGACGTTCTTGAGGCCCATGGCATCGAGCGCGTTCTCATCCGCAGCGTCCTGTCCTGCGAGGCCCGCACCGGCGTGTGCGCACGCTGCTACGGCATAAACCTCGCCATCGGCCAGCCCGTCAGCGCGGGCGAAGCCGTCGGCGTTATCGCGGCGCAGTCCATCGGCGAGCCCGGTACTCAGCTTACCATGCGTACCTTCCACACCGGCGGCGTAGCCGGCGACGATATCACTCAGGGTCTTCCCCGTGTCGAAGAGCTTTTCGAGGCACGCAAGCCCAAGAAAATGGCCGTCCTTGCCGAGATATCCGGCACAGTCGCCATCGAGGAGACCAAGAAGGGCGCACTGTTTGCGATAAGCGTCAGCAGCGAGGAGGAGGGTGAGACGAAGGTCTACACCGTGCCTCACTCGGCCGGCATCCTTGTCAAGAACGGCGACCACGTCGATAAGGGTCAGGAGCTCACCAGCGGCGCGCTCAGCCCGCACGATGTCCTGCGTATCCGCGGCATCGACGACGATCAGTACGGACGTCCCGGCGTGCGCACTTATATCATTCAGGAAGTCCAGAAGGTCTACCGTCAGCAGGGCGTTGACATCAACGATAAGCATATCGAGATCATCGTCCGCCAGATGATGCGCAAGGTCAAGATCGAGGACTCCGGCAGCACCGAGCTCCTGTCCGGCGCCACCGTTGACATCGGCGAGCTCAAGGCTGCAAACCGCAGGATCGACGAGCGTATCGCGGCAGGTGAGGAGGGCCTGACCAAGGCGACCTACACCCAGCTTCTCATGGGTATCACCAAGGCATCGCTCGCTACCGAGAGCTTCCTGTCGGCTGCGTCCTTCCAGGAGACCACCAAGGTCCTCACCGAGGCAGCCATCAAGGGCAAGGTCGATCACCTTGTCGGTCTGAAGGAGAATGTCATCATCGGTAAGCTCATCCCCGCCGGTACCGGACTTGCCATGTACCGCGATTTTGAGGAAAAAACCGACGAGACCGTCGCCGACGATCCGGCAGAGTATGTTGACCTCTCCGCACTTGTCGGAAAGACAAACGCACTCTAAGCTAATAGAATTTCAAAGAAGCCGTCCTTTGTGGGCGGCTTCTCAGCGTGTCAAAAACGCCACATGTTTGCAGACAAAATAAGTACAGGATAAGCCGCTTTGCCTTTGCAGAGAAAAAGCTATCGGGAGAAATTTGCCATGGAAATCGAGTTTAACGGCACTCCGGTCAGTGTCATAAGGAGCAATCGGAGGACGATCTCAATAAAGGTCAGAGCCTCGGAGATCATTATGCGCGTGCCGAGCCGGATGAGCCAAAGAGAGATAAAAGCGTTTCTCGCTGAGAAAAGCGCATGGATCGAAAAGCATCAGGGACTTGTTGCTGAGGAGGAAGAAAAGCTCGGAGAGCTCCCAAAATTCACACTTGGTGAGATGCAGGCGCTCGCGGATAAGGCCTTGGAGGTGATCCCCGACAGAGTGCGGTACTATGCGCCGCTTATCGGTGTGGATTACGGGAGGATCACCATAAGAAACCAGCGCACCCGCTGGGGCAGCTGCTCGGCAAAGGGAAACCTTAACTTCAACTGAGACGAGATTTGTCAAGGTGGTTTTCTGCAAATAAGTACATTGTCAAAGTGATGCATAGTCCATTGAGGCGCGTTTTTACTCTTCGATGAGCTCTTTTTAACTTGCAAGAAAGATCTCCTTTGGTGTCCTCTTGCATTGAAAAATGCCCGCACGGAGGCGGGTACAATAAACAGACAATTCTTCGATCAGCAGACGCTGCGCTCATATAAATTGGCTTTTCCTCCGACAATATTCAGCTCGCAGGTGCAGCATCTTTCAATGAGTTCACTGTCATGCGTGATGATAAATACGCTTTTCCCCATGCTGCGCAAGCTTTTGAACAGCTCTGCGGTGCTTACCATATGATGATAGTCCAAACCGCTTGTCGGCTCGTCGAAAACCAGTATATCTTTTCCGGCAAGAACGGCAGAGCAAATGGCAACACGCTGCTTCTGCCCACCGGACAGCGCCATGGGATGCCTGTCACGAAACTCCCACACACCGAGCTGCTCCATAAGTCGTCTTGCCTTTTCCTTTGTATCATCAGTATCGTCCGCCGCACCGAGAAGCACTTCGTCTTCAACGGATTCACAGAACAGCTGATGATTGACATCCTGCATCACAAGATAGCATTTGCGAAGCATATCCTTTGGCTTATAAGCTTTTCCGTCGATAATTGTACGTCCTTTAAATTTCTTTTCAAGTCCACAGAAGCACCGTACAAATGTGGATTTGCCTGCTCCGTTTCGGCCGGTGATTGCAACGATCTCATTTGCAGGAAGCGGCATATCGTCGAAATGCAATACCGACTGTCTGTCATAGTCAAACCGGTAGTTTTTGAACATCATGTCCGAGTTTTTCGCATGATACGGCTTTCTGCCGTCGGATGTTTTGTTCGGCGGAAGCAGCGTTCGAAGTCCCAGATCATGCAGCTTTGACAGCGAAAATGTTTTCAGCTCATCCATCGGAATATCCAGCTTGATTTTCCCACTATCCAGATATACGACTCTGTCGCATAAATCCTTCAGCCAATACAGCCTGTGCTCGGCGATGAGGATGGTTTTCCCTTGACCTTTCCAGAGTGAAAGAACACTTTTCAGTCTCTCGATGGATTCCGCATCGAGATTGGATGTAGGTTCGTCCAAAACATAAATATCCGGGTTCATTGCGGAAACACAGCCGCAGGCAATCCTCTGCTTTTCTCCGCCGGACAGCTTGAATATATCTCTGTCGATAAGGGACTCCAGATTAAGCTCTTTTACCGCGCGGTTCACGCGACTCCTGATTTCTTCTGCGCTGAGCCCGAGATTTTCACAGCCGAAGGCGAGCTCACTCGTCGTGTCCAGACAGAAGAACTGACTTCTGGGATTTTGAAAGACACTGCCGACCCTTTTTGATATCGTATAGATCTCCTCGTCCCTGACATCCATACCGCATACTGAGACGGTTCCGCTCAAATCGCCCTCATAGAAATGCGGAACAAGCCCGTTTACAAGGCGGGTAATCGTTGTTTTGCCGCAGCCGGAGCCTCCGCAAAGCAGAATACACTCTCCCTTACGAACCTTAAGAGAGAGTGCCGCAAGTGCACCGCCGTCGGAATTACTGTATGTAAAACTGACATTTTCTATTTGAATCATAGCATTCTCCATATCAAACTCCCAATCCAGATTACATACGGCGCAAGAAATATCAGAATAAAAAGATAGTCCCGTATCTTGAATCCAATCTGACACAGGTTTGTTCGTTTTACATCGCCGCCAAGTCCTCTGGTAATGGCAGCAGCGTTCAGCTCTTCTCCGATTTTTGCCGAGCAGATAAGGAGCGGAACAACTCTGTATTCGATCATCTTTGAGACATTTTTCCCGCCAAAGCGTATGTCCCGCATTCGCATGGCATCGTTGATAGAGCGAAACTCATCACCTATTGTCGGAAAGAATCGAAACATTGCCAGCAGCGGTATCGTCAGTTTATCTGAAACATGCATCCTGCCCATGGCCGCCGAAAATTCGCTTACGGTGGTCGTTTCCGTCAGATACGCTCCGGCCATGATGCCCGGCAGGAATCTTGTCATGATACCGCAGAAGGCCAGCAGCAGGAAGCCGATAAGACCCGAGACATACGGCAGCGCATACATTGAAAGGGCAGAAAAAGCAGCGTACAAAAGCATGCAGCCGACAGCCTTTTCCCAGCGTCCCGCAAGAGCAAGCAGTATAAAGGGGAGAAGAGAAAAAAGCGGTATGTACCGGCCAAATATATCTCCTCCCGCGCCGCCCAGAACAAAGATGGCGATCGTTATCAGAAGCAGCAGCTTTGTTCTGGGATCAAATTTGACAGCGCAGCGCGTCATTACGCGATACCTGCTTTCTCAAAATGCTTTTTCAGCAGTGCCTTGCCGAGAAAGCCGCCGATCCACCCGCAGATCACGCAGGAAGCGATCATTGCGGGGATGAGCCACGTGTTGGCAAAAATGCCGGTCAGCGCCTCGATGTACTCCTCGCCGAAGCTCTGTCGGGTACTGAAATATGCGTCAATATTGGT
>CAVHZB010000061.1:0-6751 GCA_963640555.1 Phascolarctobacterium succinatutens | reverse complement strand
TTTCCGTGAGCAGCGCCGTGTCGTCGGGCGCGGCCATGCTCTCGGCAAGGCCCTCGTCAAGCGGTACGGTCCTTGACCTGCGCTCAAGCTCCTTATACCACAGTCTTTTCGCTATCGCGCACAGCCAGACCTGCGGTGAAGCCTCGCCGCGATAGCGGTTTAAGCTTTTAAGCGCATGATAAAACGTCTCCTGCGTGAGTTCCTCGGCAGTATCCGCCTCGCCCGACAGCGAGAACAGATAGCGGTAAACGCGCTTTGCGTACATTATGTACAGGTCTTCTCCCCTCGCCACGGACTTCACCTCCTCGCGCGTCAAAAAAGTCAGTGACTTTTTTGCACGCTTCATAAACGCCACATTTTTTGTGAAGCTTTCGCTTCACAAAAAATCTCGCTCCGCTCGTCAAAAAGTCCTTACGGACGTTTTTGATGGCTATAATCCAACTCGAGGCGGGCCTTGCCCCCTCGAACTCCCCCGCTGCGCGGTTATCTTTACGCAGCAGCGTAGGGTTTGTCGATCTGCTTACATCTATTAGTTCATCTATTAGTTCTTTTCAAAGACCGTTCGTTACAAAAAAGCTCAGGCATTTTTGCCTGAGCTTTTCAGATTTTTTCGGTTACTCCTTCGCGACGGTGTCAAGCGACTCCATGAACAGCGCGTTTTCCGCATCCGAAGGGATGAGGAATCCGACTCTCGGCGAGACGGAGAATGCTTCAACGCTCGGACCGTCCATGAGGCAGCTGCGCTTGAACTGCTGGCTGAAGTAGCGCTTGCAGTAGCTGCGCAGCCATTTGGTGAGCTCCTCGTCGGTAAACTCATCACCGTAGGCAGCCTTGGCAAGGCGCATAGTCTTTGCCGGAGAGAAGCCGCAGATCATCATCTTGTGGGTGAAAAAGTCCTGAAGGCTGTAGGAACCGACATTCTCCTCGCTCTTCTGCTCTATCTGATCGTCGTGTATCGGCAGCAGCTCCGGGGTCACGGGGCAGTCAAGAACATCCCACAGCGCATCGGCAAGGACCTTGTCCTCGGTATGCTGCGCGATATAGCGGACGCCCGCACGCACCTGAGTTTTGGTAAGACCCATGTTCACATCATACATGCTGGTGTGGTCGCCGTTGTAGGTACACCAGCCGTCAACGAACTCGCTGAGATCCTCGGTGCCGACATCAAGACCGTTGACCTTGTTGGCAATATCCATAAGCACCTGAGTGCGCTCGCGTGCCTGAGCGTTTTCAAATGCGATGGAGTAATCGTCGTGGGCATGACCTATATCGTCGAAGTGCTTGTAAACGCTCTCGCCGATGTCGATAACACGCACCTCCGCTCCGACCTGCTCGGCGACGATAATGGCGTTGGATTTTGTGCGTGAGGAGGTTCCGAAGCAAGGCAGAGTGCATGCAACGACATTGGTCGAGGGCAGACCCATGCGCTTGACTGCCTCTGCACAGACCATTACGGTGAGCGTTGAGTCAACGCCGCCGGAGATGCCGACGACGCAGTGGTCAAGACCGGCATAGGTCATGCGCTTTACAAGACCGGAGACCTGAATGTCTATCATCCTGCGGCAGTAATTGCCCATATCCTTTTCAAGCTCGGGCAGGTGCGGGAGCTTGCGATATGTGCGAGTGAGCTTCGTTTCGCACAGCTCCTCGCCCCAGTAGAACTCGGAGTGGCTGTATTTGTACTCGTTTCTGCCGTACTTGCCGGTTTTGCGGCGCAGGTTTTCAAGATACTCGACATCTATCTCGGATACGACGAAGCAGTCCTCGCACTCGTCGGAGGCGAGCACCTCGCCGTTTTCGGCGATCATGCACAGACCGGAGTATACATTGTCCGTGGTGCTCTCGCCCTTGCCGGGAGCGGCGAGGATCATGCCGCAGTGCAGGTGCTTTGAGCGGTACTTAACGGCGGCGGCAGCCTCAATGGTGGAGGTAACGGTGGCCGGGAAGGATGCCAGCGACGCTATAACGGTAGCTCCCGCAAGCGCATGACGCGCTGCCGGAGAATCAATGGCTTCGGCATCCGCACCGAGCTCAACGGCAACAGACAGTCCGGGAAGAACATCGCTCGTAAAAAGAAGCTCTGTGTCAAAGTACGCATCGAACTTGCCGCATACGGTCGCCTCTCCGCCCTCGTCGTCGGCGGGAGCGAACAGGGTGCCGTCGGTTTCGGAGCGGGGAACAAGGCCAAGCAGCTCACCGTCGGTAACAACGGCCGCAACGCTGTAGAGAGCGCCGCCTCTGGGTGCATAGGGCAGACCGACGATGACGAGCATATCCATGCCCGCGCTCGCCTCAATGACCTTTTCCAGAGCGTTTTCCGCACCGCGGAGGATAACGCTGTGACCGATAAGGTCATAGCAGGAGCACCCGGTGAGCGTGAGCTCGGGGAAAACGAGCACCTTGACGCCCTCATCGGAGGCTTTTTTCATGCACTCGATGACCTTGCCGGCATTATAATTTGCGTCGGCTACCTTTATCATCGGAGATGCTGCAGCGACTTTGATAAATCCGTCTTTCATTATTATCACTCATTTCTCAGAATTTTGTATGTCAATCAGATCTTTGCTGTAATAGCGGTAAATTATAGCCGAAGCAGAGTCAAAGCTCTCGGAGTCGACGACGACAACGACCTTGCCGTTTTCGGTGCGGCAGTCCTCAATGCCGTCGATCAGCGGCAGCATATTCGTCTCAAGCTCCTGCTCAAGCTCGTCTATGTGCCCGGAGTAGTACTCGTTGGTGTTCGGTCTCTCATAGCCCTCGAGCGGGGGCTTTGCCGAAAAGCAGAACACCAGAAATACGGCAAACAGCAGCAGGAACATAACGCAGCCTATTGGCTTTATCGCTTTCACAAAGCTTTCGCCTGCGGTCATGACGCCACCTCCGAGTAGTAAAAATTTCTGCGCATATAGTACTGAACGCAGTCAAACTGCTCCTTTTTGACCGAAAGCTTGTCGCTCAGCTCGGTGGATACCTCTCCGTTATCAAGGTAGAAATCGTTTGAGTTCACGACCGGAAGCTCATCGCGGCAGCTGTTTGTGAACTTCATGTACGCAGAACCGTCCCAGCCGAGCAGCGAAAACAGCTCGTTCATGAGGTAGCAGGGGCTTATCGTGGGTCCCTCGCCGACAAGGTCGTCGCCGATGATCTCCTTTGCCGCGGAGTTTGCCCAGATGAGATAGCGCGTTGAGTAGTAATTCATAAAGCCCTCGGTCGTTGATTGATCGAGATTTATGCCGAGCTCCTCATATGAGACACTGTTATCGCCCAGCCACGGCTTGTGATCGCCGAACACGACGAGGACAACAGGCTCGTCCAGCTCCTCGAGCTGCGTTTTGAATTGGACCAGCCGGTCGATGGTGTCCTTGACGGAGCCGAGGTAGTTGTTGATCACATAGTAGGAGTAATCGGAAACATCGCCGTTCCACAGGGCATCGCCCCATATCAGCTTTTCGGTATCATACGGACCGTGCCCCTGGTAGCTGACATGGAATGAGAAAACATTCTTGCCTGTACTGAGGTCATTTGTCAGCATATTATACGCCTCGGGAAAGAGCGCATCGTCAAGGGCCGGACCACTGCCGTACCGCTCGTAAAAGCCCTCGGTAAAATAGTAGCTTTCAAATCCAAGGTACTCATTTACATTGAGACGGTTGTAGAAGCTGCGGAAGCACGGGTGGCTGCCGTCGGTGATATAGCCCTGCTGCAGGAGATACCACACATATGAGTTAACATTCTGCCGATAGTTTTTGAGCTGAGAATAGCCGGTTATAAAGCATCTTTCCGTGTTGACGGTACCGCCGCCGAAAACATTCGTGACAAGCGTTCCGGTGTAGCTTTCCGCCTCAAGCGCGTGATAATCCGCATAGACCTCCTCAAGACCGGTTATACCGAGGGTGGTGAAATCGGTGAAGGCTTCAAGCTGGAACGCAACGATGTTTACGCGCTTATCCTCGGGAATGTCGGAGTCGGAATACTGCGACAGAATTTCCTCTGCCTCCTGAGCATCGTATCCGTCCGGCGCCTTGTCGGCGGCGGAAAGCGAGCTGTAGATAAACGGGTACACAAAGCCTCTTGATATAAACGAATCGGTGGTTAACCATTTGTTTATATGCTCGTAATTTTGTGTGTGCTCATCGTACACGGCAGAGCTTGAATACAGAAATCTCCACAGCGGAAACAGCGACGCGGCGACTATGACCGCGATCACAGCCCTTGTCCTGCCGGACGATCTTGCCCGCACGAAGAAATACAGAAAAGCCGCTCCGGCGATAACGAACAGTATGCTGAAGATTATGCGCCTGCCCGGTGTGAGATCGTATTCCGAGGACACTCCGAACGCCGTGTGTATCGCGGTAAGATCCGCGAACATGAACGGATCACTGCGAAATCTTAGCTTATAAAAGTTACCAATCGCCGCCGTGACAAAAACGGCGCTTGTTATAAGGAACGCCGACCATGCCCGATTAGTTGCAGCATAGGCGAGAAGCATGACCAGCAGTATCGGCAGAAAATTGAGCAGCAATATAAGCGGATGGGAAAAATAGTCGAAGAATATCTCATCCGTATACACGCCTATCGCAAGCTGCAGAGTTATAAGGCAGATACCGGCGGCAGACAGCATGAGTAATCCGTAATTCCACAGATAAAACGCAAACCGGCGTTTTGGAGCGGCACCGGCGGAAAGGCCGGTGCCGAACAGAAAGCTCTTTTGCTTGCTTTCAACCATTGCGGGAGCCTCAGAACCTCACCCGCTCAGCGATGTAGTCTTTCACCTCGCTGATGGGGATGCGGACCTGCTGCATGGTGTCACGCTCACGAACGGTGACGCAGTGGTCGGCCTCGTCCGTCTCGGTGCCCACGGTGTTGAAGTCAAAGGTGATGCAGAACGGAGTGCCTATCTCGTCCTCGCGGCGGTAGCGCTTGCCGATGGAGCCGGTCTCATCGTAATCGACCATGAAGTCCTTGCTCAGCTCACTGTACAGCTCCATTGCCGGACCCGTGAGTATCTCCTTCTTGCTCAGCGGCAGGATGGCGCACTTAAACGGCGCAAGCGCCGGATGCAGGTGCAGAACGGTGCGGACATCGTCGTTGCCCTTCTTGTCCTGACCGACGACCTCCTCGTCGTATGCCTCGCACAGGAACGCGAGCGCAACGCGGTCGCAGCCGAGCGAAGGCTCGATGACATAGGGGATGTAGTGCTCGTTGGTGTCCTGGTCGAAATAGGTCAGATCCTTGCCGGAGGCCTCCTGATGACGGCCGAGGTCGTAATCGGTACGGTCGGCAATGCCCCACAGCTCACCCCAGTCGGTGAACGGGAAGGCATATTCGATATCGGTGGTCGCACGGGAGTAGAACGCGAGCTCTGCGGGCTCGTGGTCGCGCAGGCGCAGATGCTCCTCGCTTATACCGAGCGAGAGCAGCCAGTTTTTGCAGTAATCCTTCCAATAAGCGAACCACTCAAGGTCGGTGCCGGGCTTGCAGAAGAACTCGCACTCCATCTGCTCGAACTCGCGGGTGCGGAAGGTGAAGTTGCCCGGAGTGATCTCGTTGCGGAATGCCTTGCCGACCTGACATACGCCGAACGGCAGCTTTTTGCGCGTGGTGCGCTGTATATTTGAAAAGTTAACGAAAATGCCCTGAGCGGTCTCGGGACGCAGATAGCAGGTGGAGCTGGAGTCCTCGGTAACGCCGATGGCGGTCTTGAACATGAGGTTAAACTTGCGGATAGGGGTAAAATCGTGCTTGCCGCATACGGGGCAGATGATATCCTCGTGCGAGGCGATAAACTCGTCCATCTCGTCAAAGCTCATGGCATCCACATTGACCTCGTGGTGCTCATCGCCTATGAGCTTGTCGGCACGGTGGCGCGCTTTGCAGGCGCGGCAGTCGAGCAGAGGATCCGAGAAGCTGGAGACATGACCCGTTGTGACCCATGTCTGGGGATTCATGATGATGGCGGCATCGAGCCCGACATTATAGGGGCTTTCCTGCACAAATTTCTTAAGCCATGCCTTTTTGACATTGTTTTTGAACTCGACGCCGAGCGGACCGTAGTCCCAGGAGTTTGCAAGACCGCCGTATATCTCGCTTCCGGGATACACAAAGCCGCGGTTTTTGCACAGGGCAACGATCTTATCCATTGTTTTTTCGCTATGTTTCATTTTCCGTCCTTTCCCGCGGCTGGCTGCCGCAGCAAAACAATAATATTTATATAGTATTACCTACAGACTGAAACTATATCATCCGGCGCGATTTTTGGCAATACAGTGTCAAAACATAAACTAAATGCTTTCTTAACGCCAAAATGCGTCGAAGGTATTCCGAGAGGGAATATAATGTATGAATATTTGTGCAATAGCAGACATTTGTGCTGTATAAAATGGCTGAAATGAGCGAGAATATGTGCAATTTTTATAAGCGGCAAAGAAAAAATCGGCAGTTTCATTCAATATTCTGTTTACAAATCGGTTGAATTATGATTAAATAGCATGGTAAAATGTCTTACAGCAGCATTTACATAACAGGAGGAAAATAATAATGATCAAGTTTTCAAGCAGAATGAACCTTCTCAAGGGTTCCGCTATCCGCGAGCTGCTGGCTCTTGCCAACAAACCCGAGGTCCTCTCCTTCGCAGGCGGCATGCCCGCGCCCGAGCTCTTCCCCGTTGACAAGATAAAGGCCGCTACCGATGCCGTCATGGACGAGCAGGGCAGAGTTGCTCTTCAGTACTCCAGCACCAACGGCTTCGAGC
>CAVHZB010000060.1:42611-43376 GCA_963640555.1 Phascolarctobacterium succinatutens | reverse complement strand
TTACAGTACTTTGTCGGCTGCGGCAGCAGTCAGCAGATAGAGATGATTGGGGTTTATAAATGCAGAACTTTTCGAGTTACTTTTTAAGGACACTCAATTACCTTTCAATGATCAGCGTTTGGGATGTTCTTGACATTCTCATAGTAGCTTATCTGTTTTACAAGGTAATTGACCTTGTGCGCAAAACAAGCTCATACAATCTTGCAAAGGGTATTCTTGTTTTGCTAATCGGTCTGTGGCTTTCCGGACCGTCGGTTTTAAATCTCACCATGATAAACTTTATATTAAGGAAAGCCGTTGAGATAGGTCTTATAGCGCTGGTCATAATATTCCAGCCGGAGCTGCGTAAGCTGCTTTCAAAAATGGGCAGCAAGAACTTTTACGGGATATTCTCCCCAAAGGTGCAGGCATCGAGCAAGATCGACACTGCGATCACGCAGACCGCGCTTGCCTGCGAACAGATGGCCAAAAGCAAAACAGGCGCGCTCATCATATTCGAGCGCAGCGTAAAGCTCAGCGATATAATGACCACCGGGACCATAATAGATGCCGATATAACCGCTGAGCTGCTGAAGAATATATTCTACCCTAAGGCCCCTCTGCATGACGGCGCGGTTATTATCCGAAACGCGAGGATCGCGGCTGCCGGCTGTGTGCTGCCGCTGACCTCAAAAACGAACCTGAGCAAGGATCTCGGAATGCGCCATCGCGCCGGCATAGGTGCCAGCGAGGTGTCCGATGCCGTGACGGTCATCGTCTCCGAGG
>CAVHZB010000060.1:19939-42601 GCA_963640555.1 Phascolarctobacterium succinatutens | reverse complement strand
CTTATGATGTGGGCATATGTAACAAGTCAGGATACGACCGATCAGGGAAGAACGCTCACCGGCATTCAGGTGGAATTTCAGGGGCAGGAGGAGCTTTTAAGTGAGAGAAATCTCTCGATAACAGATGTAAGCGCCGACACGGTGAGCATATCGGTGCGCGGCAGCCGGAGCAATATATCCAGGCTCAAGGCCTCAGATATAAAAGCCGTCATAGATGTCAGCAATGTGACGCAGCCGAATAATATGACATGGACATATAAGATCGTTTTTCCCAGCTATATCAATGAAAATGACATTACCGTGGTGCGGAAAAATCCCGATACGATCAATTTTACCGTCATTAAAAACGGCAGCAAGACCATTGAGATAAAGGGCAGCTTTGAGGGTACGATAGCCGAGGGCTGTGTGGCCGAGGAGTTTGCCTTTGAGCCAAAGACCATAGTGGTCGAGGGACCTGAGGAGAGTATCAAGAATATAGACCATGCATGGGTAACTTTCGGCAAGGACCAGACCATCGACTCCGTTTATATTGAAGAGGCAGAGTTTACGCTGAGGGATAAAAACGACAATATCATTTCAAAGGACGGTCTGAAATTTTCTGCCGATACGGTTACCGCAACTCAGCCGATACTGAAATCCAAGGATGTGCCGCTTAAGGTCTCTATAATATCCGGAGGCGGTATTACCGAGAGCGACTGCAAGGTAACGATAGACCCTGTTTCAATAAAAATTGCCGGCGATTCAAGGATAGTTGACGATATGGATTCCATCCAGATCGGCACCATTGACCTTTCCTCGTTTGCCAGCGGCTATGAGCACACATTCCCGATAACGCTTCCGGAGGATGTGCAGAATATAACGGGCGTCACCGAAGCAAAGGTGACGATCGAGGTAGCCGGAACGCATACAAAAACATTCACTACGACGAATATTGCATGCAAGGGCGTGACTTCCGGATACCGTGTGACCGTTGACACCAAGGAGGTCGAGGTAACGCTGCGTGCGCTCGACTCGGAGGCCTTGAATAATATACGCCCGGAGGACATAGCCGTTGTTGCCGATCTATCCGATTACGGCTCAACCACGGGGCAGGTCATAGTAAGCGCAAAGGTCACCGTTGTGGGACATGAGAATGTCGGCGCAGTAGGCGAGGTGCGAGTAACCGTAACAATACTCAAGGATTAATTGACAGGGGAGCTTAACATGACTCAGGATGCAGTAGTTACAAAGGTTTTTAAAAACGGAATGGCTGAGGTCGCAGTGTCAAGAGGAACTGCCTGCGGAAGCAATTGCGGCAACTGCGAAAGCTGTGTTTTTCAAAACGAGATAAAAGCGTTTGCAAAAAACACGGTGCACGCAAGGCCGGGCGAAAAGGTAGTGATAGAGAGCCTGAGCTCAAGAATATTCGGCGCGGCGTTTTTGCTGTATATAGTGCCTATGGTGCTGTTCATCATCGGGTATGCCGTTGCCGCACGCCTCGGACTCGACGAGGGAATGCGCGTGCTGTGCAGCTTTGCGGCTTTCGCAGCGGCTGTTGCTGTTGTCATTGTGTATCAGCGTCACAGCAAGCGAAAAAATCCTATAAAATTTGAGATCACTCAGCTTCGCTGAGGTGGGGGAAAATATGATAAAAAGCATGACTGGCTACGGCAGCGCCAAGGGCACTGTCGAGGGAATAGAGGTTTGCGTAGAGCTGAAAAGCGTAAACAACAAGTTCCTTGATACCGCGATCAGAATGCCTCGCAGCTTTCTGTTTGCAGAGGAGACGATAAAGCAGGCCGTGAGCTCACATATAAGCCGCGGCAAGGTCGATGTGTTCGTGACCGTCGATACATCAATGGCAGACGACATGGTCGTAAAAGTAAATGAGCCTCTGCTCAACGGTTATCTTGAAGCTCTCAAAGGCATTGCCGATAAGCATGGGCTCACGAACGATATAAGCGTGATGGGCGTCAGCCGTCTTCCGGATGTCCTCTCGGTCGAAAAAAAAGAGCTTGATGCCGATGCCGTTGCTGCGGGTATGCGCAGCATCGCGGAGCAGGCGCTTCAGGATTTTGACCGTATGCGCATCGTGGAGGGGGACAAGCTCAGGCTCGACGTCCTTGATAAGCTCCGGACTATTGAACGGCTCGTGACCGTTGTTGAGGAAAACTCCCCGAAAACCGTTCAGGAATACCGTGAGCGCCTGATCGGTAAGCTCAACGAGGTCCTCGGTACCTCCGGCATTGATGAGTCACGCATACTTACCGAAGCTGCGATATTTGCCGATAAGATAGCCGTTGACGAGGAGACCGTCAGGCTCCGCAGCCATATCGCTCAGCTCAGACAGATGCTCGAGACCGGCTCTCCGATAGGAAGAAAGATAGATTTTCTGCTTCAGGAGTTTAACCGCGAGGCAAACACGACCGGTTCAAAGTGCCAAAATTCCGAGATCGCTCATGTTGTCGTCAATCTCAAATCCGAGATCGAGAAGATCCGTGAGCAGATACAGAATATTGAGTGAGGCTGTGTATGAAGCTTGTTAATATCGGCTTTGGCAATATGGTTTCTGCTGAACGCATAATAGCGATGGTAAGTCCCGAATCCGCACCGATAAAGCGAATGATTCAGGATGTCCGTGAAAAGGGGCTGCTGATAGATGCCTCCTTTGGCAGAAGCACAAAGGCCGCACTTGTTATGGACAGCGGAAATGTGATTTTATCGGCGCTGGCAACAGATGTGCTGGCGGCGCGGATCTCAAACAAAAATGAGGAAGGTGCAGCAAATGGCTAATCAAAGAGGAAAACTGATAGTGATATCCGGACCGTCCGGTGCAGGGAAGAGCACGGTCGTGTTCAAAGCTCTTGAAGGGCGCAACGACGTGTGCTTTTCGGTGTCGGCAACGACTCGCAAGCCACGCCCCGGTGAGATCGACGGCAAGGAGTACTTCTTTGTAGATTTGGACAAGTTCCGTGACATGGTGCAGAACGATGAATTTCTTGAGCACGCCGTGTATGTGGCAAATTCCTATGGGACACCGAAGGCATATGTTGAGAAAAAGCTCAATGAGGGCATGAATGTGCTTCTTGATATCGAGGTTCAGGGCGCACTGCAGGTGCATCAGAAAATGCCCGATGCAGTCATGATATTTATTATCCCGCCGTCCATGGCAGAGCTTGAAAAGCGTCTGCGCAGCAGAGGCACCGATTCCGAGCGCAAGATAGAAGCCCGACTGCTCCGTGCAAAAGAGGAATACGCTGCGGCGGATTTCTATGACTATATCATTATTAACGACGATGCAGAAAAGGCCGCCAAAGAGTTTTCCGCCATAATTACCGCCGAGTACTGCAAATATGACCTTAGAAAAAACTATTTAAGTGAGGTAGACTGATCATGATGCTTTATCCCCCTGTTGCCGAGCTCGTAAGCAAGACCGGCAACCGTTATCAGCTGGTAAATCTCGTTGCTCGCCGTGCGCGCGCAATATCTGCCGATGCCGAAGAAAACGGCATAGTTCTTGATAAAAAGCCGGTTTCTGCCGCTATTGACGAGGTTTATACCGGCAAGCTCACCATAGAAAAACAATAACCGTCCAGCGGAGCCTTCTGCTCCGCTGAATTTTGCTTAATTGAGGTCGGCAATGCCTGATAGTCACATAGCAAAAATTGCGGTATCCGCCGCAACATATAGTCTGGATAAGCCGTACGATTATCTTATACCTGAGAGCATGCAGTCAATGCTTGCTCCGGGGATGCGGGTTTTAGTACCTTTTTCGCGCGGCAACCGCCGCAGCGAAGGCGTCGTTCTCGCGCTTGCCGACAAAAGCGAGTTTGAAAAACTCAAGCCCATCGAAATTTGCCTCGACGAGCGTCCGGTCCTGACAGAAGCGCAGCTTAAGCTTGCACTATGGATGCACGACAGGCTGTTCTGCACCGTTTATGACGCTATAAAAACCATATTGCCGGCAGGATTTTGGTTTAAGCCCGACGGTGAGCGCAGGGTCAGCGAAAAAACGCGCGAGATGATAAAGCTCACCGTCGATGATTCCGAAGCATATTCCATTGCACGGCAGAAGCGGCGCAAGGCTCCGATGCAGGCGGCACTGCTCGAAACACTTAGCACCACCGGAAGTGTGAGCACGCATGAGGCGCTGCATTTTACCGGAGCATCACGGCAATCGCTTAATGCTCTGATAAACGCAGGACTCGTGGAGACCGAGCAGGAGGAGGTTTTCCGGCGACCGGAGATATGGAGTGGAAGGCTTCAGTCGCTTCCTGTGCTAAGCACCTCTCAGCAAGGCGTTTATGAAGGACTTCGTTCGCTGCTTCACAAACCGCTGCCGGAGGCGGCGCTTTTGTGCGGAGTTACCGGCAGCGGCAAGACATCTGTGTACATCCACCTGATAGCCGATACGCTCAATACCGGAAAAAGTGCGATACTGCTCGTGCCGGAAATAGCGCTCACTCCGCAGATGATACGGACATTTTCGGGCTATTTCGGAAACGATATTGCCATTT
Source organism: Phascolarctobacterium succinatutens (assembly GCA_963640555.1). Classification (GTDB taxonomy): domain Bacteria; phylum Bacillota; class Clostridia; order Oscillospirales; family Oscillospiraceae; genus F23-B02. Next base: position 38,105 of record CAVHZB010000060.1, on the reverse strand, counting down.
TGCACAGCAGTCTCTCTATCGGAGAACGCTACGACGAGTGGAGGCGAATAAAAAACGGCGAGGCTCATCTTGCCATAGGCACTCGCAGCGCCGTGTTTGCTCCGTTTGAAGATCTTGGGCTGATCATAATCGACGAGGAGCAGGAGGACAGCTATAAAAGTGAAAACTCCCCGCGTTATCACGCCCGCGATATAGCAAAATACCGTTGCGCCAAAACCTCGTCGCTGCTGCTTCTGGGCTCGGCTACACCTGATATCGAGAGCAGATATGCCGCCGAAACCGGAAAGTATGCCTATTTTGAGCTTAAAGAGCGTTATAATGAGATGAAGCTGCCGACAGTCACGGTAGTCGACATGAAAAACGAGCTCCGCTCCGGAAATGGCGGCGAGCTCAGCTCTGTCCTGAGCTCGGAACTTGAAACGAATATTAAGCGCGGCGAGCAAAGCATTCTTTTCATTAACCGGAGAGGCGCCAATAAGCTTATCTGCTGCGGCGACTGCGGTCACATATACAAGTGCCCGAATTGCAGCGTGTCGCTGACATATCACAGTGCAAATAAACGGCTGATGTGCCATTACTGCGGATATTCACAAAGAGTGGACAGCTCCTGCCCGGAATGCGGCGGTATGCTTACATATGTCGGTGCCGGAACACAGCTTGTGGAGGAGGAGCTTAAGCAGCTTTATCCGGACACCGGCGTGCTCAGAATGGATACCGATACCGTTAAGGCGGCGGGCAGTCATGATGTGCTGCTGGACAAGTTTAAAAATGAAAAGATCCCGATAATGGTCGGAACACAAATGGTTACCAAGGGGCTTAATTTTGAAAATGTCACACTGATCGGTGTAATATCTGCCGATCAAAGCCTTTACTGCGGTGACTACCGCTCCGGTGAGCGTACATTTTCGCTGATAACGCAGGTCATCGGCAGAAGCGGCAGAGGCAGCAAGCCCGGACGGGCGGTCATTCAGACATTCACTCCGCAGAATGAGACCATCCTCCTTGCCGCAGCACAGGATTACGATCAGTTTTACGTGACAGAGCTCAATATGCGCAGACTGCAAGGCACGCCTCCGTTTGCTGATATCATTTCGATAACCGCTTCCGGCGCGGAGGAGAGCTCCGTCATAAGGTGCTGCACCGATATAGCAAGGGTGCTCAGAGCTTCTCTTACCGGAGGTGCCACGGTACTCGGACCTGCGCCTTTGGCAGTAGTAAAGGTAAATAACAGATACAGATACAGGGTAAATATATGCTGCAAAGCCGACAAAACCGTCAGGGCGGTTATATCGGATACGCTTATAAGGTGCAGCAATTCCGGAAAATACAGGGGCGTCAGCGTGTTTGCTGACAACAACCCGTCGGATTAGGAGAAGAATATGGCGCTTAGAAACATAGTTACAAAGGAAGATAAAATACTCCATAAGGTCTGCCGCGAGCAGGTGAAATTTGACGACAGACTGCATCAGCTTCTCGATGATATGGCGCAAACGCTTGAAAACGCAGAGGGAGTCGGTCTTGCTGCTCCTCAGGTCGGAATACTGCGACGGGTCGTGCTTGTGATTGAGACTGATGTAGATGAGGACGAGGAGGAGTGGATACTCGAGCTCATAAACCCGGTGATCGTCAAAAGCTCAGGAGAGCAGGTCGGCGCAGAGGGCTGCCTCAGCGTACCGGGAGAATACGGCATCGTCCACCGTCCCGAAACCGTGACGGTAAGAGCGCAGGACCGCGACGGCGAGTGGTTTGAATACGAAGGTCACGGGCTTACGGCGAGATGCATCTGCCATGAGCTCGATCATCTTGACGGACATCTGTTTACGGAGAAGGCAGAGCGTATGCTCAGCGAGGATGAGATCAAAAGAGGAAGCGAGGAAGCGTAATGCGAGTTGTTTTTATGGGAACACCTGACTTTGCGGCGGAATCACTGAAAAAGCTCATAGATGAAAAATATGATATTGCCGCGGTGTTCACTCAGCCGGACAAGCCGCGTGACCGCGGGATGAAGCTCTCATTCAGTCCGGTCAAGGAGCTTGCGGTCAAAAACGCCATTCCCGTTTACCAGCCTACAAAGCTGCGTGACGGCAGCGCGACCGAGCTTATAAAGAAGCTCGCGCCGGACATTCTCGTTGTCGTAGCCTATGGACGCATATTGCCGGATGATATGCTCTCGGTTCCCAAATACGGAGCCGTCAATGTCCACGCCTCGCTTCTGCCTAGGTACAGAGGTGCGGCCCCCATACAGTGGGCAGTGCTCAACGGCGATAAGGTCACCGGAGTTTCTACGATGTATCTCGCCTCCGAAATGGATACCGGAGATATAATCTATACCGCAGAGACCGAGATCGGCGAATTCGAGACATCCGGTGAGCTTTTCGGCAGACTCATGGTAATGGGGGCCGAGCTGCTTGACAAAACACTGCGCGATATTGCTTCTGGATGCGCACCGCGCACCGCTCAGGATCACGGCAGGGCGAGCTATGTAAAAATGCTCGACAAGAGCATGAGCCCCATAAACTGGGCGAAATCACCGCGTGAGATAATCAAATGGATATACGGATTGCAGCCGTGGCCTGTTGCTTCAACGGAGTTAAGCGGTGAGACATTCAAGATATACGGAGCCGAATATACACAGACAAGAACCGAAAAAGTGCCCGGAAGCATAGTAAGTGCCGGCAAGAACGGTATAGAGATCGCCTGTGGAGGCGGTGAGACGGTCATGATAACTCAGCTTCAGGCTCCCGGTAAAAAGCGCATGAGGGCAGCGGACTATCTGCTCGGGCACCCTGTCAGAATAGAGGATTGACCATTGGATAAAGCCAGAGAAGCCGCCGTTTATGCCCTTGAAAGGGTGAGGCGGGACGGAGCGTGGTCGTCGGCGCTGACCGATACCGTAAAAAATAAATATGCACTGGATGACCGCTCGCTGTCACTGGCAGTCAGCATAAGCCTTGGCGTTCTTCAGAATATGAACCTCTGCGATTTCTATATCGACTATTTCAGCAGAGCCGCTTCAAAGATAGAGCCTAAGGTTCGGGATATCCTGCGCTGCGCGGCATATCAGATGCTTTTCATGGATAAGATACCCGTATCTGCCGCAGTAAACGAAGCAGTTGCGCTGTGCAAAAAGCTGGGCTATTCAAGGGCTGCCGGCTTCTGCAACGCTGTTTTGAGAAAGCTCGGCAATGCCGAAAGACTGCCGGAAATTCCGGACAGAGGTACCGCCTGTCATCTGTCCGTAAAGTACAGTCATCCGCTGTGGTTTGCGGAATACATGATCGGCAGGCGCGGCTATGACGGCGCCGAGGCGCTTTTAAGAGCGGATAACGCCGTGCCGGAGACCGCCTTGCAGGTCAACACTCTCAAAACGAGCACGGGAGAGCTGCTTAAAATGCTCGGAAGCGCCGGAATTGCCTGCTCTGAGCATCCGTGGCTGCCCGACTGCATAACCGTGTCCGGAAGCGTTACCGCAATGCCGGGATTTAATGAGGGACTGTTTTATGTTCAGGATCCTGCCGCCAAGTGCGCTGTCCTATGCGCGGACCTTAAAGAGCCTTACCGTGTTCTCGACGCCTGCGCAGCCCCCGGCGGTAAGAGCTTTGCTGCCGCTATTGCTATGGGAGACCGCGGCAGCATAGATTCCTGCGATATCCATGGTAAAAAGATAAATCTCATAAAAGACGGAGCACATAGACTCGGACTTAGCTCCATAAACGCCTTTGCACGCGACGCAAGAGAGCCTGTAGTCGGTAAATACGACGCCATAATTGCCGATGTGCCGTGTTCGGGCTACGGTGTCATACGCAAAAAGCCCGAGATACGGTTCAAGCCGCAGACAGACAGGGCAGGACTTCCGCCCGTTCAGTCGGCAATACTCGAAAATCTTTCGTGTGCCGTCAGGTCAGGAGGCGTGCTCGTATATTCTACCTGCACGGTGCTTAAGGAAGAAAATGAAGACATAGTAACTGCTTTTTTGGGAAAGCACCCCGAATTTACCGCCGAGAGCTTCAAGCTCCCCAACGGTGAGACGATCGCTGAAGGGTATATGACATTTTGGAGCGACATTTACGGCACGGACGGATTTTTTATCTGTAAGCTGAGGAGAAAGTAATGGAAAACCTGAGAAATCTGCTTCCGGAGGAGCTTGAGAAATTATTAAGTGAGCTCGGTGAGCCGAAATACCGCGCAAAGCAGGTGTTTAAGTGGCTTGGCAGAGGCATCGGAAGCATAGATGAGATGAGCGACATTCCAAAGCCGCTCAGAGAAAAGCTCAAGGAAAGCTACACGCTCTACCGACCCAAGGTGCTGAGCAAGCAGGTATCCAAGCTCGACGGAACTATAAAATATCTTTGGGAGCTCAGTGACGGAAATGCGGTGGAGACCGTTGTTATGAGCTATAAGCACGGAAACACCGTCTGCGTTTCAACTCAGGTCGGCTGCCGCCAGGGCTGCGCCTTCTGCGCTTCAACGATAGGAGGACTTGTCAGAGGTCTTGAGGCGAGAGAGATCCTCGAGGAGGTCATGTTTTCACAGCTCGATTCTGGAAAGGCGATCTCCAATATCGTCCTCATGGGCATCGGCGAGCCGCTCGACAACTTTGACAATGTTGTCAGGTTTTTAAAGCTTGTAAATTCTTCTGACGGCTTAAATATCGGCATGCGTCACATATCGCTTTCTACCTGCGGGCTCACAGAAATGTTTGACAAACTGGCAGATCTTAATTTACAATTGACATTATCGGTATCCCTGCACGCTCCGGACGATGAGACCCGCTCAAAAATAATGCCTGCCAACCACGGCAGGGGGGTCGAGCAGCTCATGGAATGCTGCAAACGCTATTATGAGCGCACCGGACGCAGGATATCCTTTGAATATATAATGATAGACGGCGTCAACGACACTGAATATCATGCACGGCTGCTTGCGAAAAGAGCAAGGTATGTCGGTGCGCATGTTAATCTCATCCCCATGAACCATGTTGAGGAGAGCCGCTTCCGTCCGTCAACGCAGGGGCATATAAAAGCCTTTGTGAAGGTTCTTGAGGACAGCGGAGTCAATGTCACCGTGCGGCGCAAGCTCGGCGGCGATGTGGATGCGTCGTGCGGTCAGCTTCGCAGAAAGATGCAGAAGGGCAAATAAAATGAGAAGTTTCGGGATCACTGACAAGGGTAAGGTCAGAAGTGAAAATCAGGACAGCTATATAATCGAAAACTGCGACAAGAGGAATTGTGTCGTAGCGGTCATATGCGACGGTATGGGCGGCGCAAAAGCCGGAGATCTTGCGAGCCGACTCTCCAGCAAGGAGTTTGTCAGCAGGGTTTATGACAGTCTTGCCGCGCCTCGGCTTTTCATGGGAAATCAGGAGAAGCTGCTGAAGGATAGCTGCGACGAGGCTAACGGCGTTGTGTATGAATATTCCCGCTTTGATGCGAATTACGACGGTATGGGCACAACACTCGTCGGCGGCATAATAGCCCGCCGTAAGGCCTATCTGGTAAATGTGGGCGACAGCCGCGCTTATCATCTGAAAAAAGCCGGCATAGAGCAGATAAGCTGCGATCATTCATATGTTCAGGAGCTTGTAGCCATGGGCGCAATAACGCCCGAGGAGGCTCAGCATCACCCAAAGAAAAATATTATCACACGCGCACTCGGCGTAGACAGCAATGTTGAGGCTGATTATTTTGAATGCAATCTTGCCAAAGGCGACGGTATCCTGCTCTGCTCGGACGGGCTGAGCAATATGGTCACTGATAAGGAGATATTTGACTGCTATACGGAAAACGCTCTGCCCGATGATGTTTGCAGAAAGCTTATGAAGCTTGCGCTTGAGCGCGGTGCGAGGGACAATGTATCCATCGTGCTTGTTAAAACTTGACATTGAGGATGCCGATATGGAAAACAGTACTGATAAATATATAGGAAAGCTGCTTGACGGGCGATATGAGATAATTGAGCTCATAGGCTCCGGCGGTATGGCAAATGTGTATAAGGCGCTGTGTCACAGGCTCAACAGATACGATGCGGTTAAGATAATGCGGGACGAGACCGCCGCGAACGAAGATTTCAGAAAGCGCTTTCGTGCGGAATCTAAGGCGGTTGCAATGCTCTCTCATCCGAATATCGTATCGGTGTATGATGTCAGCCACAGCGACGATGTTGAATATATAGTCATGGAACTCATAGACGGCATTACGCTCAAGGAGTATCTGCGGCACAACGGCGCACTTGACCCGACCGAGGCGCTCGGCTTTGCCATTCAGATCGCAAAGGCTCTTGAGCATGCCCACGGTAAGGGCATAATCCACCGTGACATCAAGCCGCAGAATATAATGCTGCTTAAGGACGGAATGATAAAGGTCGCAGACTTCGGTATTGCATCGCTGCAAAACGATATCGAGGAAAGCAACGGCGAAACTGTAGGCTCTGTCCACTATATAGCCCCCGAACAGGCGAGGGGGGCTGCACCCGATGCCCGCAGCGATATATATTCACTCGGCATCGTCATGTACGAGATGCTCACCGGAAAGCTGCCGTATGTTGGCAGCTCCGATGTCGAGGTCGCCGTTATGCACATGAATACTCAGGCGGTAAATCCCCGTGAGATATCTCCCGATGTGCCCGAGGAGCTTGAAAGGATATGCCTTAAGGCCATGGATTCGGATATTGACACGAGATATCAGACGGCCGGAGAGCTTCTCAAGGATCTTGAGCAGTTTAAAAATCAAAGCCTTGCAAGCCACATACTTGAGGACTCGGATTCCGTACTTATTGACGATGAGCAGACGGAAAAGCCAAGAAAACACAGGCTCAAACGCAGCAACCGGCTCGCGTTCACCACAGGTTTTCTTGCCGTGATGATCTTTATTGTGATCGGCTTCATCTTCATTTACGGTTATTTTCTTAAGGATATGTTCTCGGACCCGGTAAGGATCAAGGTCGATAATTTCGTCGGCAGATACTATGAGGACGTCATAAACGATAAGGATAACAAACAGAAATACGATTTCAAGATCACATTCAAGGTCGACCTTGAGCACGAATACGGCATAATCCTTTCACAGACTCCGGAAGCCGGAAAGAGCAAAACGATAAGCTCGAAGGGCGATAAAATAGAAATAGAGCTCATCTGTGCCGCAGAGACAGTCGACGACGAAAAGCGCCTGCTTAAGGTTCCGGATATTCTGAATCTGGACAAGGATGAGGCCATAAGCATCATTCAGGATTCAGGCTTCAGATATTCCATTACACAGGCACCGTCAGACAGCATAACGAAGGGCTATGTCATAAGCACCGATCCTGCTGCGGGAGCTGCTGCCGAGGAGGATTCAGAGGTGAAGATCGTCATAAGCACTGGGCCGGAGATCGTCATGACGCAGATGCCGCAGCTGAAGGGACTTACCAAAGACGCTGCCATAGCTAAGATAGAAAGCAGCAACCTCAGCGTGGGAACCGTAACGACTGTCGAAAGCGATCTTGAAGCGGGAACGGTTATAGACCAGAATGTTGCTGCGGGAACTCAGGTAGAGGAGCACACGAAGATAAACTTTAGCATTTCATCCGGAAACGGAGGCTAAATGGAAGGTATCATAATCAAGGCTCTGAGCGGTTTTTATTATGTAGCTGCACAGGGCAATGTGTATGAGTGCAGGGCAAGAGGCAGATTCCGCCTCGACGGCACATCGCCGCTGGTGGGAGATGCCGTCAGCTTTGATGCCGACGGCACTAAGGGCTATGTCACTTCGATACATGAGCGGAAAAACTTCTTCATCCGCCCCACCGTCGCAAACATTGATGCGCTTGTGTTCATAGCAGCCAACACAAATCCCATAACCGATCCTTTTTTGATAGATAGAGTGTCCGTTATAACGGAGGAAGCCGGCTGCGAGCTGCTCGTATGCATCAATAAGACCGATGTTGACAGGGGCGATGAGCTGTATTCCATATACTCGTCATCCGGGTTTGAGACATTGCGGGTCAGCGCCGAAACGGGAGAAGGCATCGAGGAGCTCAAGCGGAGGCTGCAGGGTAGGATATGCGCCTTCACCGGCAATTCCGGTGTCGGAAAATCGAGTATTTTAAATGCAATGCTGCCGGGACTGAGACTCCCTGTAGGGGAGGTAAGCGAGAAGCTTGGCAGAGGCAGACATACAACGCGCCATGTTGAACTGTTTGACGCCGGAAACGGTACATTTATTGCTGACACTCCGGGCTTTGCTTCATTTGAGATAGAAATGATGCAAACCGTTGAAAAACAGCGCCTGCAGTATGATTTCAGGGAGTTTAAGCCCTATATCGGCTCCTGCCGCTTTGCCGACTGTGCTCATCTCAGGGAGCCCGGCTGTGCGGTAACTCGGGCATTACATGATGGAGAGATAAAAAAGAGCAGATATGATTCGTATGTCAGACTGTACGATATGATCTCAAAGAATAAGTTTTGGGAAAACAAATAGAATAATAAAGCCGCCCCCGGCATAGTGTTTACAAAAACGCATGTGCTGGGGGCGGTTTTTTGCATAAGGGTCCATGTGCGCTGTTTGCCGCATTGGCGATAATATCGGGAGTCATAATAATCCTGTCGCTCATTCTTCCGACGCAGTTTTGGTGGTTCATGCTCGCCGCGGCGCTGATATGCCTGGGCATATGGCTTTATCGGTGCAGGTAAGAGCCGGTGTAATAATGGGAGGAAGCTCCGCATAATCTGTACAAAGCAAGATTTAAGGAGAAATGCCATGAAGGTCGAACTCAAACGCAGAGAAAAAAGCGAATATAAGCTGCTGTGCTCGTCGCAGTCAAGCTCACAGCTGAGCGGGGAGGTCATCGTGCCTGATACGATGGAGGACATTCAGCGTATTCTGGGCTGCCGGCAGCAATGCCGGATCCGCGAAAAGAATATTCGGCAGGATGCAGTAAGCATATCGGGTGAGCTTGATGCCACGGTGCTTTATGTTCCGGAAAACGGTGAGGGAATACGCTTTATAAACTCGACTTTCCCGTTTGAGGTCACATTCGACGCTGCCGGTGCTGACAGTACGTCCGTATCGGTCTCGAGAATAACCGGCATAAGCATAGACGCCCGAGCGTCAAATCCGAGGAAAATATCCGTAAATGCGGCGATAAGCATGGAACAGAGCTGTTATAAATATGCCGACATGATATGGACGGAGGCTCCGGAGCTGGCGCCGGAAAAGATGTTCTTCAAAACCGCCGCTGCGCGATATAAGAGCATAATACTTGCCGGTGAAAAAACCCTGAGTCTTGAAAATGAACTGGATATACCCGACAGCGTTGACGGCGGCGAATTTGTAAAGGCATTCACGACCGCTTCGATAGAGGGCAGCGAGATAGTCGGCAGCAAGCTTGTTGTAAAGGGAAGAATGGATATCGAAGCGCTTTACATAGTGTCCGACACCTTGCAGCCGGTTCGCTTCGACCTTGCCTTTTCTCAGCTTTTCACGCTTCCCGATGAACCTATGTCCGCAGAGATCGGTGCCGTCGCAATGGTGACGGGGCAGTATTATGAGCCGTTTGAGAATAAGCTTGCCGCAGACATACGGGCTGTGGTGCAGGTAGTATGCATGCAGGAGCAGTGCATTGACTATATAAGCGACATATATTCATGCAGAAGAACACTTGAGTCTGCTGCGGACAACATTGAACTGATAAGCGGTACATCATCGGAAAAAAGAAGCGTAAGCGTCCGGCTTACATATACATCGGATTATGGCATAAGGTCGATAGCATACTCACACACCGTTTTGCTGCAGCCTGAGTTATCCGACGGTAAGATATTCGTTCCGGTTTATACCGATGTGATATACGCCGACCCAGACGGAGCACTGCGTTCATGCAGAGTCAGAGGCAGAGCCGATGCGGAGCTGAGCGGCGACACGGAGCATATCTATGCCGTATGTACCGACAGCTCCGTCAGCTTTGATGGAAATACCGTTACGGCAAATGTGAGCATATGCATTGAGTCAAATGCCGTGTCAAAAAGAGAAATAACCGTTATATCAGAGGTGGAGGAGCTTGAGGAGGAGACTGACAGAACCGGAGCAGCGGCATATATGTGCCGCTGGAACGACAGCGACCTTTGGGACACCGCCAAAAAATTCGGCTCGGATGTTGAGCTTATCAAAAAAATAAACGGCCTTGAGACCGATGAAGCAGACGGACGGCTGCTGCTGATACCGGTTATTTAGGAGCATATATGAACGCATATGATGAAGCTGTGAGACTGCTGCCCGCAAAAACGGCAGCAGTTCTCGGAAAAGAACACGAAAATGCGGAGGAGTTCAGACTCAGAACAGGCGTCATACCAACTGCACTCGTTGACGGTCGGGAGACGGCCATAGGTGCACAGCCTGTTTCCGACAGTGATATTGCCTGCGTGGTCGAAAAAGCAACAAATGCTTCGGTGCACACCGCACAGCCGGATATGGCAAAGGGCTTCATAAGCTGCCGCGGCGGAATACGGATAGGGGTTTGCGGCTGCGGCATCGTCCGGGGCGGCAGGATCACCGGAATAAGGGACATAAGCTCGCTTTCCGTCCGCATACCGCACGAAGTGAAGGGCTGCGGACAAGGAGTGCTGCAAACGGCTCTCAACGGCAAAACCGATAACATACTCATATTGTCTCCTCCCGGAGGCGGGAAGACCACTCTGCTGCGCGAGAGCATACGCCTGCTGTCCCTGTCGGGAAACAGGGTAGCCGTCGCCGATGAGAGAGGAGAGCTCGCGGCGGTATATAGAGGAAAAACTCAGTTTGAGCTCGGTAACTGCTGCGATGTGATGACGGGAATACCAAAGTCGGAGGCAGCAATGATGCTGATGCGTGCAATGAATCCTCAAACCATAGTGATCGACGAAATTTCATCTCCCGAGGACATTCCCGCAGCCCAGACAGCCGCAGGATGCGGAGTGCGTATAATCGCCAGTGCACATGCCGGAAGCGTTCAGGAGCTCACAAAGCGTCCTATATACCGTCAGCTGCTCTCCGAAGGAATTTTCGGACTTGCCATTATAATCGAAAATGTCGGCGGACACAGGCACTACCGCCGTGAGGTGCTGCCATGAGCCGGCTCGGAGCACTAATGATAGTTTTTGCCTGTACTGCGGCGGGACTTATGAAGTCGCGTTCGCTTACGCAGCTCGACAGACTGTACACTGAGCTTACCGCGGTACTCGGAATAATTAAAAGCGAGATAAGCTCTCGCACAGCACCTATGGACGAGATCATTGAGCTGATATCCGTCGGACAAGCCGGATGCATTGAGCCGTTTACCGGACTTCTTAAGCAGGGACTTACTAACCTGGGCGAAAGCAGCTTCGGCAGCATATGGAGCAATGCGGTATCAAAAGGGCTTGACGGCATATCTCCGCGCTCCGAGCTTGCCCTTAAGTCACTTGGAGGCACACTCGGAAGATACGAAGCCGCAGAACAAGCCGCCGCCATAGAGCGCTGCATAACTGTAATTTCCGCCGAGCAGAGCAATCTGCAAAGCGGACTTTGCGCAAACAAAAGAATGTATATCGGCATCGGAGCCGCATCCGGACTGATGCTGGCCATAATGCTGGCATGACCGTGGAGGAGAAATGGAAATTGAGCTTATATTCAAAATAGCCGCAGTAGGCATACTCGTTGCGGTGCTTAACATTCTTCTGACCCGCTCCGGCAGAGATGAACAGGCGCTTATGACGACCATTGCAGCCCTCGTAGTCGTGCTGATAGTCGTTGTGCAGAAGATCAGTGAGCTTTTCGGACTGATAAAAACACTGTTTCAGCTCTGATGGATATTGCGATAAGATCCGCCGCGGCTGCAATGATCGCGGTGCTGTGTATTCTTCTTATAAAAAAGAGCAATCAGGAGCTCGCTCTTGCGGCTGCAATAGCCGTGACCGCAGTCATATGCTTTGCGGCAGTCGGAATAATAAGCGAGGTCATGGAGCTTCTGCGCTATGCAATTGAATGCTCAGGACTAAGCTCGGCGGTATTCATGCCGATACTCAAATGTGCAGGTATCGCAATAATCGTGCATATGAGCACCGGCTTTTGTAAGGATGCGGGGCAGAACAGCATAGCATCTGCGCTTGAGATAACCGGCTCGGCTGCTGCCTTGTTCACTGCACTCCCACTGATAAGGTCACTTTTGGATACGATCGGCGGTTTGATATGAAAAGAATTGCGCTAATGATGTTTTTTATTTCCGTTTTGCTTATAGTGCCGTGCTATGCGGAGACCTACGACGATTCTTCGCTGCATAATGCGCTTCCCGATTATGCCGACGGCATAGCCGGAGAGGTGGGCGGCGATACCCAAGCAGGGCTTGACAGAATAACCGAGACATTTGAAAACGAGCTCTCATCCGGCTTCAAAGGTGCGGCAGCACGCGCCCTGAGCATAATAGCCATAGCGGTAATATGCTCCGTGCTGACGTTATTTGACGATAAAACGCCGGAATATGTATCACTTGGCGGATGCGCGGCGATAGCCCTTATAAGCATTGCGGATGTAAATTCCTTTGCTTCCGCCGGAACGGAAGTTATAAATGCTCTGTCAATGTTCTCAAAGGCACTGCTGCCTGCGATGTGCGCCGCATCCGCAGCCTGCGGAACGATAGGCGCAGCAACGGCAAAATATGCGGCATCCGTCCTTTTCATGGACATGTTTGTCACCGTATCACAGAGCGTAATTCTTCCGCTTATTTATTCCTATCTTGCCGCCGCAGTAGCGGCAGCAGCGTTTAAAAATGCAAGACTCAGCGAAATTTCAGCGCTCATAAAGAGGCTTTGTATATTTTTAATGACCGCGGTCGCTTTAATATTTACTATATACATCAGTATAAGCTCGATAGTTGCCTCGGGTGGAGATGCGGTCGCGTCCAAGGTAGCAAAAACCGCAATATCCACGGCACTTCCGGTTGTGGGCGGCATTATATCGGATGCCGCATCCGCCGTTGTTGCGGGGGCGGCGGCTATCCGCAACGGTGTGGGCGTTTTCGGGATGCTCGCACTGCTTGCGGTCTGTGCCGCACCGTTTGCTATGCTTGTACTGAATTACCTGACATATAAGCTGATTTCCGCAGCGGTCAGGGCATTCGGGTGCGACATGCTGTCCGAGCTCACCTCAGGCATCGGCAGCGCCATAGGCATGATGCTCGGCCTCGCCGGAAGCTGCGCGATAATACTGTTTGTATCAATGGCGGTCTCGATAAAGGCGGTGGGAGGTTGTTGACCGATATGATGCACAATTGGCTCAGAGCCGTTGTCTATACCGGTATAGTGTGCTCGACGGCGATGATGATAACGCCCGCCGGCAGAGTGAAAAGGGTCCTGACGATGCTGTGCGGCATAGCCATGTGCTTTGCCGTAATATCGCCGCTTGCGGGCATTGATTTTACCTCTTATTCGCAGGCAATGGCACAATACCGGCTTGATGCGGAAAAATACGCGGGAGACGGGGCAGAGTACAGCAAAAATTTAAACCGTACTATCATAGAAGACGAGTGCAGGGCATATATATTGGACAAAGCCGCTGAATTTGGTATCGAGCTGAAATCGGTAGAGGTGCTTGCAAGCTGGAGCGATGAGGGCTATTGGTATCCGACCAAAGTAAGGATATGTGCATGCCTCATGCCGCAGCAGAAGCAGGCACTCACAGATTACATAGAAGCTCAGCTCGGCGTAGACTCAAGCGAGCAGGAATGGAGCGAATAGCAATGACGGAAAAGGCAAAAGCGCTTATAAGCAGATATAAATATCCGATCCTTGCACTCGTTCTCGGACTTGCAATAATGCTTTTTCCGGCATCCGGCGGCGGAGATAAGAGCGCCGAAGGTCAGGCGGATGAGAAAAGGCTCGAGGCAGTGCTTGAGCAATGCGATGGCGTAGGCAGCACAATGGCGCTGCTCTCGGATAACGGAGCCGTGATCGTATGCGACGGTGCGGATGATGCCGCCGTTCGCTTCTGCGTTATAAAGGCTGTTGAGGCGTTCACAGGATTTTCAAGCGATAAGATACAGGTAATAAAAACTGCACCGAATATAGGAGGGTAACATGAAGCATCTTAAACGAAACATAACCATTGCAGCAGTCTTGCTGCTGGTCTGTGCAGCAGTGTATCTCAACTGGTCGTACAACAACAAATGGGGCACGCCCGATCCGGCAATGGTAAAGGCTGAGGATGCCGCGATGCAGGCGGCAAACGAGGCATATGAGGCGGCAAACACCAAAAGCTCCTCAGGTTATTTTGCCGAGGCGCGTCTCAGCAGGCAGATATCGCGCGATGAGGCCATAAAAATGCTCGAGGACGCGTTGGCATCAGATTCCGCCTCACAGGAGACGGTAGACTCGGCGATGAACGCAATATCCGCAATGGCAAACTACTCCATGAAGGAGTCGCAGCTTGAAAATAAGCTTCTTGCTAAAGATTTTGCCGACTGCGTTGTCTACATGAGCGAGGACTCGATAACCGTTGCCGTTCCCGCACCTGCGGACGGCCTTAGCGAGGCTGCTGTAGCCAGAATAACGGAAACAGTGACCTCCGAAACCGCTTATACAGCCTCACAGCTCAATGTAATAGAAGTACCTTCGTAAAAAAGACGGGATTTCCCGTCTTTTTGTCTTTATTTTTGCTTTTCCCTGTGGTACAATATCACGACGGAATTTGTGCACCCATAGTGCATTTGAAAATGGAGGCAAAATCATGAGTGAGAACTACATCAGCTGCAAGGATGAAAACGGCAGCATAAATATATCCGAAGAAGTTATTTCCGCAATGGTTCGTACTGCGGTCACAGAGGTTGACGGCGTTGCCGCCATCTCCAACACCACCACCGGTGAGCTCGCCGAGCTTATCGGCATAAAGTCTATGTCCAAGGGAATTACCGTCAGAATAATCGACGACACCGTTAAGGTCGATGTCATCATTCTGGTGCGCTACGGCTGCAACATAGTCAATATCGCGCACGAGGTACAGAATTCCGTGAGCGAGGTCGTTCATGCCGTTACCGGTATAGAGAAGGCGGAGATCAATGTCCATGTGTCAGGCGTTGCATTTGAAAAATAAGTCGAGGGGTAAGGTAGCAAAATGAAAAGATCCGCAGCAAGGGAGATAGCTGTGCAGCTTATTTTTTCTGCAAATGCCACGGGGAAACCAGTGGATGAGCTGCTCGATGAGTTTTTTAACGAGGAGTATTATAAGACGCTTTCCGGCGAAAACGAGTTGTTTGCGGAATATCCCGAAAAAAAACAGCGTGAATATATATCCCGTCTTGTCCGCACGGCGGACGACTATCGTGTGCAGATAGACAGAAATATTGAAAAATACGCTAAGGGCTGGAAGGCAGAGCGCATATCTAAGACTGCAATGGCTATTCTCAGATGTGCGGTATGTGAGATACTGTACATGGATGACATTCCGGCAGGAGCCGCAATAAACGAGGCGATCGAGCTTGCAAAGGGCTACGATGAGCCCGAAACGGTTGCGTTCGTCAACGGCGTCCTCGGCGGCTTTATGCGCGGAGAAGGGCTCAATGCCGGCGCAGAGGAAGTTACAGCGGAGACCGAGCAATGACCGATAAGAGCCTGACCGTTTCTGAACTTAATAAGATCATTAAAACGCTTATAGATGACGAGCCGCTGCTCAATAAGGTCTGCGTGCGCGGTGAGTTATCAAACTATAAGATATATCCGTCAGGGCACCATTATTTCACTCTTAAGGATTCCGAGAGCAGCCTTCGGTGCGTCATGTTCAAAAGCAGTGCGTCCAAGCTGCGCTTTCGGCCGGAAAGTGGAATGGGCGTGACTGCTTTTGGTCGTATATCGGTTTTCCCGCGTGACGGTGCATATCAGCTATATTGCTCCGAGCTTGTGCCTGAGGGTACCGGCGATCTCCAGATAGCGTATGAGCAATTAAAGGCAAAGCTTGCAGCAGAAGGGCTCTTTGATCCTGCGCATAAAAAGCCGCTGCCCCAGTATCCCGAAAAGATAGCAATAATAACATCATCTGCCGGTGCGGCGGTTCATGATATGATAAGAATACTCGGCAGACGCTGGAGATCGACCAAGGTCGTTTTGCTTCCCGTTCGCGTGCAGGGCGCTGAGGCTCCCGCCGAGATCGTCGGAGCCATCCGCTATGCAAACCGCCATAGGGTCGCCGATCTCATAATAACCGGGCGCGGCGGCGGCTCAATCGAGGATCTTTGGGCGTTCAACGATGAGCGGGTGGCCCGCGCAATATATGAGTCCGAGCTGCCGGTGATATCGGCGGTCGGGCATGAGCCGGATGTGACAATAGCCGACTATGTTGCCGATGTGCGTGCATCCACTCCGTCCAATGCCGCAGAGCTCGCGGTGCCGGACGAAAACGAGATCCGTGAGCTTCTCGACAATATGAACATCCGTCAGATGCAAGCGGTGCGTAAAAGCATTATACGTTTGAGCTCAAGACTTGACGACCTGAAAAGCCGTAGAGTGCTACAGGATCCCATGGTATACATAGAGTCAAAGCGCGCAGAGCTTGACTTCGTTCAGGGTAAGCTCATTGCAGCCGCCGAAAAGCTCAATTCTGCCAACCGGCACAGATTTGTCGCTCTTGCCTCATCACTTGACGCAATGAGTCCGCTCAAGGTGCTCGGACGAGGCTATGCAATAGCTACCAATAACGGCAGTGTGGTTCGCAGCGTGAACGATGCCGGAGCGGGTGACAGTCTGATCCTTCGTGTTTCCGACGGTGCCATATACTGTACAGTAGAAGAAAGTGAGGCATTAGGCCATGAATAAGGAAAAACCAAGCTTTGAGCAGTCGATAAAGCGGCTCGATGAGATAGTAAAGCTTCTCGAAAAGGGTGATGCTCCCCTGAGCGAATCGCTGAAGCTGTTTGAAGAGGGTACGGCTCTCATATCCAACTGCAACGGACTTCTTAACGAAGCCGAGCAGAAGGTCGTAAAGCTCAGAAAAGGCGCCGACGGTGAGCCTGAGGAGCTTCCGATTGAGGAATGACTATGACTGCTAATGAATATAAAGACATTATAGATGCAGCTCTGAGTAAATATTTCGTCTCCTCAGGACTGCCGTATGACGGACTTCTTGAGTCCATGAGATATAGCCTCACCGCAGGCGGCAAGCGCATAAGGCCGATCCTCGTGCTTGAATTCTGCCGCATTTCCGGCGGCGATATCCACAAGGCTCTGCCGGTTGCCTGTGCAATAGAAATGCTGCACACCTACAGCCTTATTCATGACGATCTGCCATGCATGGATAACGATGATCTCCGCCGCGGCAAACCGACAAATCATGTGGTTTACGGCGAATGCACCGCGGTTCTTGCCGGCGACGCGCTTCAGGCAGAAGCCTTCGGCACGATCGCACGCTCGGCGCTTCCCGCAGAGTCAAGGGCAAAATGCGTTGAGATACTTGCCAATGCCGTCGGGAGCGGCGGTATGTGCGCCGGTCAGTTTCTCGACATGGTCGGCGAGAGCAAGCATCTGACTGAGTCGGAGCTTGACGAGATAAATTCGCGTAAAACCGGCGCGCTGCTCATAGCCGCCTGTAGAATGGGTGTCGCCGCAGCCGGCGGCAGCGGCGAGCTTCTTGATGCTGCCGCAATATACGGAGCCTTAGTGGGCGCGGCTTTCCAGATACGCGACGATATACTTGATGTCATAAGTACAAGTGAACAGCTTGGAAAGCCTGTGGGCTCGGATCTTCAAGAGCAGAAGAATACATATATGGCGCTTTTGGGCGAAGAAAAGTGTATGCAAATGGTCGAAAAGCTCACCGAAAACGCAAAAAACGCGCTCAGCGGTGTATTCAGCGACACCGGTTTTCTGTGCGAGCTTGCCGATTCAATGGTAACCAGAAAGAATTGAAGTGAATAATCTGTAAAACCGCAGCGAATATCTATTGTAATATTCGCTGTGGTTTGTTATTATATAAAATAGCATATTTTGCGAATAATCAACTATATACGAGGTATTGTTTTGAATATTCTGAATAAAGTCAATTCCTCTAACGATATTAAACGCCTTGCTCCGGAGGAGCTGCCTCAGCTTTGCGACGAGCTTCGCCGGTTTATTATCGGCAGTGTCTCCAAAACCGGAGGACACCTTGCTTCTAATCTCGGAACCGTTGAACTGACGGTGGCTCTGCACAGAGTATATGAC
>CAVHZB010000060.1:0-19860 GCA_963640555.1 Phascolarctobacterium succinatutens | reverse complement strand
CTGCACAGAGTATATGACAGCACGGTCGACCGTATAGTGTTTGATGTCGGTCACCAGAGCTATGCACATAAGATAATAACCGGACGCAGGGAGAGGTTTGATACTCTGCGCTGCTATGGAGGATTATCGGGCTTTCCTAAGCCCTACGAGGCGGATGACGATGCATTTATAGCAGGGCATGCCTCCAACTCCGTTTCTGTAGCACTTGGAATGGCGAGGGCAAGGACTATACAGCAGCAAAAATATGATGTTGTCGCCGTTATCGGTGACGGCGCGCTAACCGGTGGTCTGGCCTACGAGGGACTTGCCAATGTCGGCGGCAGTAGTGAGCCGCTGGTTATAATCCTGAACGATAACGGCATGAGCATAAACGGAAATGTCGGAGGAATGGCAAAGCTCCTGTCAAAGGAACGCGTTAAGCCCGGCTATATAAACTTCAAGCGTTGGTACCGGAATGCTTTCTCGGACATGAAGGGCATTTATAATGCCAATCATAAGCTGAAGGAAATGCTCAAAAAATCCATATTGCCAACCAATATGTTCGATTCCATGGGCATTTACTATCTCGGCCCGGTTGACGGGCATGATGTTGAGCAGCTTGAAACGGTCATACGCTGGGCAAAAGAAATGCAGACGCCCGTACTTGTTCATGTTATCAGCAAAAAGGGCAAGGGCTGCAAATATGCCGAGGAGCATCCGGACAAGTACCACGGTGTGGGTAAATTCGATCCGGTAACCGGCGAAATGCCGGCTCCGAAACCATGCTTTTCTTCTGTTTTCGGAAATAAGCTCATGCAGATAGCCGAAATAAACCATGGTGTTGTCGCAATAACGGCTGCAATGTGTGAGGGAACGGGACTCACAGCCTTTTCAGAGCGCTTTCCGAATCGGTTTTTTGATGTAGGCATAGCCGAGGAGCACGCGGTTGCCATGGCGGCCGGAATGGCAAAGCAGGGGCTCACCCCTGTTGTCGCAATATATTCAGGTTTTCTCCAGCGAGCATATGATATGCTGATACATGATGTCTCACTGCAAAATCTCCATGTCGTGTTCGGTGTCGACCGGGCCGGACTTGTCGGAAATGACGGGGAGACACACCACGGTGCATTTGATATAAGCTACCTCCGCTCCGTGCCGCACATGCAGATATTGTGTCCGGCGAGCTTTGCAGAGCTTGAAAAAATGCTTGAGGAGGCAGTCAATAAAATGGACGGACCTGTTGCCATACGCTATCCGCGCGGCGGCGAGGGAGCACTATACACGGGCTGCGACCTGTCGCCGTGCGTAAAGCTCAGAAGCGGCGGAGATATAACCATAGCAGCCTATGGCACGATGATAAACACCGCACTTTCCGTCGCGGAGATGCTGTCGGCGGAGGGAATAGAAGCCGATGTGTTCAAGCTGTCGAGTCTCCATCTGCATCCCTATGATGAGATCATTGCGTCAATGAAGAAAACCGGTTTGTTTCTTATGAGTGAGGATGTCTGCCGCAGTTCATGCATTGCCGAGGATATATTGGCATCGGCCGAACGCGGCGGCGTGAGTCTTAAAGCTGCATATACTGCAAATCTCGGTGACGGCATAGTAGTTCAAGGCACGGTGCCGGAGCTCATGAAGCATTGCAGACTCGATGACAGGAGCCTTGCGGATGAGGCTATAAAGCTCGTAAGAGGTGTGAAGTGAAAAAAATAAGACTTGACCAGCTTGTTTTCGACCTTGGTCTTACGGAAAGCAGGGAAAGAGCAAAAACGACAATAATGAGCGGCCTTGTATTCGTTAACGGTCAGCGTGCGGACAAGCCCGGTATGCAGGTATCCCCCGATGCTGATGTTCAGCTCAAGGGCGGTGCGCTGCCGTATGTGAGCCGAGGCGGATTTAAGCTCGAGAAAGCGCTTAAGGTCTTTCCTGTCGAACCTGACGGAAGGGTATGCATGGACTGTGGTGCGTCGACCGGCGGATTTACCGATGTGCTGCTTCAAAACGGAGCGGCAAAGGTATATTCGGTCGATGTAGGATACGGTCAGCTCGCATGGAGCCTAAGGCAGGATGAGCGCGTTGTCAATATGGAACGGACAAATATCCGATACATAAGCTCCGAGCAGATACCGGAGCCCATAGACATTGCCGTTATGGACCTTTCCTTTATTTCCTTAAAGCTTGTGCTTCCCGCGGTATGTTCGCTTGTTAGAGACGGCGGCGAGCTCGTATGCCTTATAAAGCCTCAGTTCGAGGCGGGCAGGGAAGAAGTGGGCAAAAAGGGCGTTGTTCGCGACAAGAGCGTCCACCTGTCCGTAATAAACGGTATACTTGAGTTTGCCCCATCCGTCGGCATGACGGTAATGGGACTTGACTATTCTCCGATAAAGGGTCCCGAGGGCAACCGGGAGTACCTTTGCTATATGAAAAAGTGCAGCTGCACACCGCCGGAGCTCGATGCTGCGGCAGTGGTTGAGGCATCGCACGAGTATTTGTGAGGTAAAAATGTCAAAGCTTATCGTTCTGTGCCCTAATCCATACAGAGACTGCGGGCTTAAGCTTACGAAGAAAGCAAAAGCGCTCCTTGAGACTAACGGCTACAGCACGGCGGTGTGTCCTGTTTTCGGAGCACATGACAGATCCGTTATTCCTGGGGATATTGAGCTCACCGCATGGAGCAGGATCGCAGACAGCGCGGCGCTGTACATCGTCATAGGCGGCGACGGGACAATTCTTCATACCGCAAGGTGCCTTAACCATACGGAGACACCTATGCTCGGCGTAAACCTCGGCACAAAGGGGTTTATGGCATCCGTTGAACCGGATGAGCTTGATCTGATCCTCGAGGCTGCTGCCGGAAATTACTCATCGAGCTATCGCATGATGATAGATGTTGAGCTTATACGCGACGGCGAGCTGATATACTCGGATGTCGGGCTGAACGATGCCGTTATACACGGTATGGGCGACTGTATAAAGCTCACCGCATGGTGCGACGGTGAGCGTATCATGAGCTTTTCAGGCGACGGCATTATCATTTCGACACCCACCGGCTCCACAGGCTACTCAATGTCGGCCGGCGGACCTATCGTCGAGCCCGAGGCAAAAAACTTTATCGTGTCCCCGATATGCGCGCACTACATGGGCGCAAGGAGCTTCGTGCTTTCTCCGGAGCACAGGATCACGATACAAGCTGAAAAAATACACGACAGGCGGGCTTATGTCTCCGTTGACGGAACGGACGGATTTGAGCTTGCAAACGATGATATCATTGTTGTCAGACAGTCACAAAAGGTTGCCGACCTCATATATATCGGTCAGCGCAGCTTCTATGATTCGACATTCGATAAATTGCAGTACAAAGTTGACTGAAGGGAGAAAATCATTTGAAATCTTCAAGACAAAGCGTCATTCTTCAGATAATTTCCGAGCAGGAGATTGAAACACAGGGACAGCTTATAAAGGCACTTGCCGAGCACGGAGTTGCCAGCACTCAGGCTACCCTTTCACGCGATATAAAGCAGCTCCACCTTGTTAAAGAACTCAGCAGCAGCGGGAAATATCATTATGTTGTCAGCGGCAAGTCCAAAAACAATGACCGCGAAATGCGTCTGCGAAAGATATTCAGAGAAAGCGTCACTTCATATGTGGTCGCTCAGAATATTATCGTTATAAAGACACTGCCGGGGCTCGCATCCGCAGCATGCTCAACGCTTGACTCCATGCACATTGAAACACTTGCAGGAACTCTGGCGGGCGATGATACTGCATTTCTCGCGATGAAGGACAGTAAGGCAGCAGAGGATTTCTGCCATGAGATAGATGAAATGTTCTGATAAAGAGGTCAAATATGCTTACTGAGCTGCATATTGAGAATATAGCCGTTATTGAAAAGGCAGATATCGAATTTAGTAAGGGACTTACGGTTCTTACCGGTGAAACGGGTGCCGGCAAATCAATAATAATTGATTCGCTTGGCGCCGTACTCGGAGCACGCACAAGCCGTGAGCTCGTGCGCAGCGGTACCGAATACGGCATCGTATCTGCGGTCTTCGAGACGGATGCCGCAAAAAAATGGTTCGAGGATAATGACCTTGATCCTGAGGATGAAATCATTATCCGCCGAAAAATATCAGCCGACGGCAAGAATAACTGCCGTGTATGCGGCAATCCCGTGACCGTTTCTCAGCTCAGGCAGCTCGGCGCGCTGCTTCTTGATATTCACGGGCAGAACGACGGGCGACAGCTTATGGATGAAGCCTCACACCGTGATTATCTCGATGGCTTCGGGAAGACCGATGCGCAGCGTTCGGCATTTGCTGAGGCTTATGAGACGTATACGCAATGTAAAAAAGAGATACGGCAGCTTTCCATGGACGAGGCCGAAAAGCAGCGTTTGTCCGAAACTCTCGCCGCAAGGATCGAGGAGCTTGAAAAAGCCGACCTCAAGATAGGCGAGGAGGAAGAGCTTGCCGCACGCCGCGACCTGCTCAGGAACTCGGAAAAGCTAACGGAGGCACTTGACGGAGCATACAGCGCGCTGTATGCCTGCGATGAAAACGCAGCTTCGCTTGTCGATGAGGCATC
Source organism: Phascolarctobacterium succinatutens (assembly GCA_963640555.1). Lineage (GTDB taxonomy): Bacteria > Bacillota > Clostridia > Oscillospirales > Oscillospiraceae > F23-B02. The sequence continues at coordinate 15,297 of CAVHZB010000060.1, read as the reverse complement.
CGGGCTGATGGCTCGCGCATGCCAGATCTCCGACGATCTGCGGGAAACGGCCGATATAATTGACAGCGCATCCTCTCTCATATATGATGCCGCCGAGCGCATACGGGACTTTAGAGACAGTCTCGAATTTTCACCGGATGAGTACGACCGGCTTGAAGCCAGAACGGCAATGCTTAAGCGGCTGCGCAGAAAGTATAACACCGACGAGGAGGGGCTTATTAAGCTGCTTGATGACAGTCAAAAGGAGCTCTCCATGCTCGAATATTCCGACGACATGCTTAAAAAGCTTGAAAAGAAGCTCGCCGGGTATGCTGCCGACTGTGTAAAAAGGGCTGCGGAGCTGACATCGTGCCGCAAAATTTCCGCAGAAAAGCTTGAAAAACGCATTTGCTCGGAGCTCAGAGACCTGAGTATGCCGTCAGTCCGGTTCAAGGTCGATGTGCGGCCGCTGGAAAATGCGGAAGGCTTTGACCGTACCGGAGCAGACGAGATCAGATTCCTTATATCGGCAAATGCCGGAATGGAGCTCGGACGCATATCGAAGATAGCCTCCGGCGGTGAGCTCAGCCGCATAATGCTCGCAATGAAAACGGCTTTCTCCGAAAACGATCCCGTTGAAACCATGGTTTTCGACGAAATAGACACAGGCGTTTCCGGTATTGCCGCTCAGCGTGTCGGCGAGAAAATGTCCGACCTTTCGTGCGGCAAGCAGATCCTGTGTATAACACATCTTCCGCAGATAGCGGCGCTTGCCGATTGCCACGATAAGATAGAAAAGGTCGAGCGCGGCGGCAAAACCTACACCGCTGTCAAAGAACTTGACCGAAAGGGCAGGCGAATGGAGCTTGCCAGACTTCATGGCGGTGATGTGGTTACGGAGACAACGCTTGCCGGTGCAGAGGAGCAGCTTTCGGCAGCGGATAAATATAAGTTGACAAGAAACGATTAGTTTAGTATAATCCGAGACGATAACGCGATGAAGAGCACGAGTAGTCTGCCGGCGGCTGTGCAGAGAGCCCCTGTTTGCTGAAAAGGGGAGGGCGGCAGCAGATGAATACGGCTTGGAGCGGCCCGCTGAAGGCTTGACAGCTTAGTAGGCGGTGACGGGTGCGCCCGATACAGCGCCGAGTCTTGCACTCACCGAGGTCGCTGCCGCGAGGCAGCGGCGCATAGAGGTGGTACCGCGTGTATTACGCCCTCTGTCTTAACGGCAGGGGGCTTAATTTTTTGGAGGTCATCATGGATATAGAACAAAAAGCATTGGAATATCACGCAAACGGATATAATTGTGCTCAATCGGTATTTGCCGCCTGCTGTGAATATACCGAAATGGACGAAAAAACGGCGCTGGCACTGGCTGCCGGATTCGGCGGCGGTCTCAGAAGCGGCGAGATCTGCGGAGCCGTTGCCGGCGCGGTCATGGCGACCGATCTGGTGTTTCCGTTTAACGATCCAGCCGATTCTGAAGCAAAGCAGAAGACTGCAGCAATCGCGCAGCAGTGCGTGAGCATCGCCCGTGACAAATACGGATATGTCCGCTGCGCAGATCTCAAAGGCAGCATAAATTGCAGTGAAATAATTGCTTTCATGGCGAAAAACGCCGAGGAAATTATAAAAAAGGAGAAATAATCATGGAAATTTACGAGGAACTTGTCGCAAGAGGTCTGATCGCTCAGGTAACTAACGAAGAACAGATAAAGGAAATGATCAACAACGGCAAGGCGACATTCTATATCGGCTTTGACTGCACCGCAGATTCGCTCCATGTCGGTCACTTCATGGCACTGTGCCTTATGAAGCGTCTCCAGATGGCCGGCAACCGTCCCATTGCACTCATCGGTGACGGAACCACACTCATCGGCGACCCCTCCGGCAGAACCGATATGCGCCAGATGCTCACAGAAGAAACGATAGCGCACAATGCAGAGTGCTTTAAAAAGCAAATGGAAAAATTCATCGACTTCTCCGATGGCAAAGCCATAATGCTGCGGAACTCCGAGTGGCTCAAGCCGCTCAACTACATTGAGCTCCTGCGCGAGGTCGGCGCCTGCTTCTCCGTGAACAACATGCTGCGCGCCGAATGCTACAAGCAGCGTATGGAAAAGGGTCTGAGCTTCCTCGAGTTTAACTACATGATAATGCAGAGCTATGACTTTTACTACATGTTCCAGCATTATGGCTGCAATATGCAGTTCGGCGGCAATGACCAGTGGAGCAATATGCTCGGCGGTACGGAGCTCATCCGCCGTAAGCTTGGCAAGGATGCCCACGCCATGACCATCACCCTGCTGCTTAATTCCGAGGGCAAGAAAATGGGCAAGACTGCTGCCGGTGCGGTTTGGCTTGATCCGAACAAAACCTCACCCTACGAGTTTTACCAGTACTGGCGCAATGTTGATGATGCCGATGTTCTCAAGTGCCTGCGTATGCTGACCTTCCTGCCGATAGAGCAGATAGAGGAAATGTCACAGTGGGAGGGCTCGCAGCTTAACAAAGCCAAGGAAATTCTTGCTTATGAGCTCACCGCACTTGTTCACGGAGAAGACGAGGCAAAGAAAGCCGAAGCATCCGCTAAGGCTCTGTTCGGCGGCGGTGCAGGCGGCGATATGCCCACGACCGAGCTCAGCGAAGCCGACCTCGCTGACGGCGCTGTAGATATAATGACCGCTCTTGTTCTCACCGGTCTGTGCGCTTCAAAGTCCGAGGCTCGGCGCAACATCCAGCAGGGCGGCGTTTCCGCAAACGACGAGAAAGTAACGGATATCAGCAAAAGCTTTTCCGTTCAGGAGCTCAAGGACGGCGTTATAATAAAGCGCGGCAAGAAGAATTTCAACAAGATAATACTCAAGTGATAAAAAGGTGATAATTTATGTCCATTGAAAAAGGCAGAGCATATTTCAGGCAGTTTGGCATGGAGGACAGAGTACGCGAATTTGATGTATCGAGCGCAACGGTCGAGCTGGCGGCACTCGCCCTCGGCGTTGAGGGTGCGCGGATAGCAAAAACACTGTCATTTAAAAAGGATGACAGCTGCATTCTCATCCTTGCGGCCGGTGATGCGCGCATAGATAATCATAAGTTTAAAGATAAATTCCATATGAAAGCAAAAATGCTTGCTCCCGACGAGGTCCTCACACTTGTAGGGCATCCCGTCGGCGGCGTGTGCCCGTTCGGAATAAACGACGGCATTGATGTTTATCTCGATGAAAGTCTCAAGCGTTTTAAGACCGTTTTTCCGGCAGTCGGAAGCGGAAACAGCGCTATTGAGCTTGATCTTGACGAGCTTTACAAGTATTCAAACGCCATCGAGTGGATAGATGTATGCAAGCTCCCCGAAGCGGCAGAATAAAAATAAAACGGAAAGCGATTTGCTTTCCGTTTATTTGTTACCAGAAGTAGCAGAAGCTACACTTGTAGACTAATTCATAATCCTTATAGTAATCTGTGTATTCATCCCAAGCGTATGCAACGGAATATGCAGCGATCATTTTTTATCTCTTTCTTCAAAGCAATTAACGCGTTTGGATAATGACATGCGCCTCTTACCGCTGTCAAGAAAAGGGCTTGCATCGTCACATTCTTTACCTTATTAGCTATTGCACAGCACGATTTTGTGTAGTATAATTATTTTGTGTGCGCAGACTGGGGCGCCTTGCATGGCGCCCCTTATATAAAAGCGGCAGTGCGCACAGTGCCGCTGTGGTATTCTATGCCGTATACTTAATTGAGGTTATTGTTATGATAAAGGTCGCTCCGTCCATACTCTCCGCAGATTTCACAAAACTCGGAGATGAAATTAACGATATTCGTGTAGGCGGTGCCGATTATGTTCATTTCGATGTCATGGACGGTTTTTTTGTTCCGAACATTTCGATCGGTATACCAGTCCTTAAATCCGTGCGGGAAATGACGGATATGTTTTTGGATGTCCACCTTATGATAGATAAACCCGTCAGATATGCCGAGAGCTTCTGCAATGCCGGTGCCGACCTCGTTATGCTCCATGTAGAAGCGGACTCGTATCAGAACATATCGGACGCTATAGACATCGTTAAGGCAAAAGAAAAGAAGGTAGGGCTTTCCGTAAAGCCCAGAACCCCCGCAAGCGTTCTTTATCCGTTTATCGACAGACTTGACATGGTTCTCGTTATGACCGTCGAGCCCGGTTTCGGAGGTCAGAGCTTCATGCATGACCAGCTCCCCAAAATCGCCGAGCTGCGTTCCGAGATCGACAGACGCGGGCTTGACTGCGAGCTTGAGGTCGACGGAGGCGTTGATCCAGCTACTGCAAGGCTTGCTAAGGATGCCGGTGCCACCGTACTTGTCGCCGGAAGTGCCGTTTTTGGAAAGGCTGATAGAAAAGCCCAAATCGGCGCAATAAGAAATGCTTAAATTGGAGATAATATAAATGCCTTTTTTCCCTGCTTCACTTGAAAATCTGATAGATAAGTTTGCGTCACTGCCCGGAATAGGACGCAAAAGTGCTCAGCGGCTTGCTTTCCATGTGCTTTCGCTGCCTGATGGCGAGGGAGAGAGCTTTGCCGCAGCTATCCTTGAAGCGAGAAAAAATGTCTGCTGCTGCAAGATATGCCAGAACCTGACCGAGGGAGATATCTGCGCCGTTTGTGCAAGTGATAAGCGCGATAAAGGCACCGTTTGCGTAGTTTCCGAGCCCCGTGATGTTCTGTCAATCGAACGCAGCCACGAGTACAACGGTGTGTACCATGTCCTGCACGGAGTTTTATCTCCAATAAGCCATGTTGGACCTGACGATATTCGCATCAGTGAGCTTATACGCCGTGTTGCCGCCGATGACAGCAAAATTACCGAGATCATCATGGCAACAAATCCCGACACCGAGGGTGAAGCCACCGCCATGTATATCTCCCGGCTGCTCAAGCCCTTTGAGGTTAAGGTGACCAGACTTGCATATGGCATACCGGTCGGTTCAAATCTTGAGTTTGCCGACGATGCAACGCTCCTGCGTGCCCTTGAAGGCAGGATAGAAATGTAACTAACGGTACGGAATACCGATAAATTATAATTTACATACCGAAAATAAGAGGGGGAAAGCTTCGCTGCACACCACGCTTTCAGGGTGGCTGTATCGAGGTTCCCTTTGCTTGTCGTTTTCGGAAAATCACTCATTAGGAGGTCAATATATGACTCATAAGCTAAAAATAATACCACTGGGCGGTCTTGGCGAAATAGGCAAGAATATGACAGCCATCGAGTTTGGAACTGATATAATCGTTGTCGACTGCGGTCTCGGATTTCCGGACGAGGATATGTACGGAATAGACATCGTCATACCCGATATATCATATTTGAAGGCAAATGCCGACCGCGTTAGGGGTATAATCATCACTCACGGTCATGAGGACCACATCGGTGCAGTTCCATATGTCATTCACGAGCTGAATGTGCCAATTTATGCCACCCCGCTCACAGCAGCTCTTATTGAGCTGAAGCTTGAGGAGCACGATCTGCTTTACAATACGCAGATATTCACAAAAAAGGCGGGCGATATTTTCCGGCTTGGCTGCTTCAGCGTAGAGTTTATAACCGTTAACCACTCAATTGCCGATGCAGTTGCACTCGCAATAAAAACGCCTATCGGCACAGTTGTGCATACCGGCGATTTCAAGATAGACCTCACGCCCGTTCAGGGCAAGGTCATTGACCTGCCGCGCTTCGGTCAGCTCGGTAATGAGGGCGTGCTTGCGCTTTTGAGCGACTCTACCAATGTCGAAAAGCCGGGTCACTCGGCCTCGGAGCGTAAGGTAGGGGAAACATTTGATATGCTGTTTAAAAACTGTGACCAGCGTATAATCATCACTACATTTGCGTCAAATGTCCACCGTCTGCAGCAGATAATAGATGTTGCCGCAAAGTACAGGCGAAAGGTAGCCATAACCGGCCGCAGCATGGAAAATATTCTTCGCGTTGCAACGGTTCTCGGCTATCTCAATGTCCCGGAAAATGTACTCGTTGATATTGCACAGATAAATAAGTTGCCCAGGGATAAGGTCGTTATCATATCCACCGGCAGTCAGGGCGAAACAATGTCCGCGCTTTACAGAATGGCATTTTCAGAGCACCGGCAAATAAATATTGCCGCAGGTGACCGCGTTATAATATCCGCTTCCGCAATTCCGGGAAATGAAAACATGATAAGCAAGGTCATTGACGAGCTGTTCCATAAGGGAGCGGAGGTCATTTATGATCGGAATACTGCCCTGCATGTCTCCGGTCACGCCTCTCAGGAGGAGCAGAAAATGATGCTGGCACTTGTACGCCCGAAATTCTTCATTCCCGTACATGGCGAATACCGCATGCTTGTTAAGCATGCTGAGCTTGGAAAGCTCATGGGAATTGAGCCTAAAAATGTGGTAATTGCCGAAAACGGTAAGGTCATTGAGCTCACAAAAAAGAGCATAAAGCTCAACGGCGCGGTATCGTCAGGTGCTGTCATGGTCGACGGAATGGGCGTGGGAGATGTCGGCAGCGTAGTCATGCGCGACAGACACAGACTTGCGGAGGACGGCATGGTTGTCATTGTGGTAACGCTGTCATCATGGGACAATGCACTGTTGTCAGAGCCTGAAATATTGACCCGTGGCTTTGTGTATGTCAAAGAGGCCGAGGAAATGCTTGAAGAGCTCAAAAGAGTGACCAAGGAAACCTTACTTGCCTGCGAGGAAGGCGGTGTTAAGGACTGGTCGGCGATAAAAAGCCGTATAAAGAGCAATGTCTCCGGCTATCTCTACAAAACCACCAAGCGCAGCCCGATGATATTGCCGCTAATTTCAGAAGTTTGATGAGTATCCCTATTTTTGACTGTCACTGCGATACTTCGGTCCACGCCCATGAGCATGGTCGTGAACTGCGCAGAAACGATATGCAGCTCGACATTGAGCGCCTTTCAGCATATTCTCCCGCCGGTCAGGTATTTGCGGTTTGTGCGGCAGATGAGTCCGACCCCATAGGCTTTGCCAAAAAGGAAATACGCTTTTTTAAAGAGCAGATCGGCAAAAATGCCGACGCTGTTAAGCTCTGCCTCAGCTTTTCCGACATACTGGAGGCTGCACGGCAGGGGACCATAGCTGCCGTGTTATCCGTTGAGGGTGCCGAGCAGATATCGGATATTGATGCTGCATATGCCGAAGGAGTAAGGATCGTACACCTTACATGGAACCACGATAACTCCCTTTGCGGCGCAGCGATGGCTGGCGGCAGCGGACTCACAGAAAAGGGAAAGGCATTTGTGCAGCGCTGTCAGGAGCTCGGAATTATGCTCGATATGTCGCATATATCCGAGCGCGGCTTCTGGGATATGCTCGAGGTGAGCAAAAAGCCAGTGATCGCCGGTCATTCCAATTCCAAGACGCTGTGCGATGTGCCGCGCAACCTGAGCGATGAGCAGTTTGAGGCGCTCGTGCGTCATGGAGGAGGAGCCGGAATAAACCTGTATCCGGAATTTCTCGGTATGGGCTGTGATCTTGACGCGATTTTTGCGCATATCGAGCATTTTATGTCGCTTGGCGGTGAAAGAAGCATTTTCCTCGGCTGTGACCTTGACGGTATAGAGAAAATGCCGCAAGGCATAAACGGCATTGAGGATCTCGGCAAGATATATGAGCTCATGCTGCGGCACAACTACCCCGAAGCCCTCGTTCGGGACATATTTAGAAGCAACATAGTCAGCGTACTGGAGAGAGCATTGTGAACATACAGATATTCGGAAAAAGCAAATGCTTTGACACAAAGAAGGCCGAGCGCTTTTTTAAGGAGCGCCGGATAAAATACCAGTTTGTCGATATAAATAAATTCGGTATGAGCAGGGGAGAGCTCAACTCCGTAAAAAATGCGGTAGGACTTGATGCCATGCTCAACAAGGATGATGTTGATTATCCGCTCGTGCAGTATCTTGCATCAAATGACGCGAAGCTCGAAAAGCTTTTTGAGTGCCCGTGGCTAATAAAAACGCCGATAGTACGCAACGGCAAGCAGGCCACCGTCGGCTATCAGCCGGATGTATGGGCAAAGTGGGAATAGAAAAACCGCCTGACGGCGGTTTTTTCTATAATGGAGCGAGTCTGTAAGCCGGGTTCTGTCTTAAACGACCATCTATCTAATCCTGCCGTTGCCGGCAGGCTCAAGCCGCCTCCTGAGGACGATCGGGCCAATCGCATGTCCTCCCACGGCGTTGCTCCGGATAGAGTTTACAGCGTCAACATGTCTCCATGCGACGAGTGAGCTCTTACCTCACTTTTCCACCCTTACCGATCTCTCGGCGGTATATTTCTGTTGCACTTGTCCGAGGGTCACCCCTGGCGGGCGTTACCCGCTATCCTTGCCCTATGGAGCCCGGACTTTCCTCATGCACTTCCTTTCGGAATATGCCCGCGGTCGTTCGGCTCACTCATCTGTGTATTTTAAACATTTATAGGAGCTAAGTCAATAGAAAAATTTCTTGTCAATGCTCCATGAAAGCCGTATAATATACTGGATATGGAGGAAAACTTATGACTTTAAATAAATATATCGACTCTGTTAAGGATAAAAGGATCGGCGTTATCGGCATCGGTGTCAGCAACACTCCTCTTATAAAGAGGCTGCTTGAAGCCGGATGTCATGTTACGGCTTGTGATAAGCGCAGCAGGCAGGAGCTTGGAGAAGAATACGACACTCTGTTGGCACTCGGATCCCGGTTCAGTCTCGGCGAGGGCTATCTCGATGACCTTGATTTTGATATAATCTTTCGCACACCGGGGCTCATGCCGTTTGACGAGAACCTTCAGGCCGCAGTTGAGAACGGAGCTCTGCTCACCTCAGAGATGGAGCTTTTTATGCGCCTCTGCCCGTGCAAAATATTCGCAGTGACCGGCAGCGACGGCAAGACGACCACGACAACTATAATTTCCGAGCTTTTGAAAGCACAGGGATACACCGTGCATCTCGGCGGGAATATCGGCAGACCGCTTCTGTGTGATGTTGACGACATGACATCGGACGATGTCGCCGTTCTTGAGCTTAGCTCCTTCCAGCTGCACAGTATGGTGTGCAGACCCGATGTTGCCGTGATAACCAACATTTCGCCGAACCATCTTGATAAGCACAAGAATTATCAGGATTACATAGATGCCAAAAGCGCGATCTTCGCAAATCAGCAGGCAGGGGATAAGCTTGTTTTAAACAGCGAGAACGAATATTCCACATACTATGCGAAGAAAGCAAGAGCATCTATAGCGTATTTCAGCCGCAAATCAAAGCCTGAAAACGGCGTGTACTTCGCCGGCGGCACAATATACCGTGTCAAAAACGGTGTTTCGTTACCGATAATGAACGCGGACGATATAAAGCTTCCGGGAACGCACAATCTTGAAAACTATATGGCCGCCTTTGCTGCGACCGAGGGCTTTGTCAGCGATGATACCTGTGTAGGCACCGCGAAAAGCTTTTCTGGAGTTGAGCATCGCCTTGAGCAGGTGCGCATTTTAAACGGCGTAACATTTATAAACGATTCCATCGGAACGAGTCCGACCCGCACTGCGGCAGGACTTCATGCCCTGAAGACAAAGCCGATCCTTATTGCCGGAGGGTACGATAAGCATATTCCGTTCGACGGGCTCGGCGACGAGATCTGCAAATATGCAAAGGCTTTATATCTGACCGGAAACACATCCGATAAGATATACGATGCAGTCGTAAATTCAAAATACTATACCGGACAGATACCAATAGTCAAAATTGACGATTTTAAGGATGCTGTGCTTGCGGCTGCGGACTCCGCTCACTCAGGCGATATAGTTCTGCTGTCACCCGCATGTGCGGCATTTGATAGATTTAAAAATTTTATGGAACGCGGAGAATATTTTAAGCAAATAGTAATGGAGCTGCCAAATGAATGTAAATGATATAAAACCTGAGGTTTTTGCCCTCGCTGAGCAGGTCGAAGCCCAGCTCACTGATAAGTTCAGGCAAATTGACAAGATCGCCGCTAAGAATACACAGAAGGTAATGGCTGCGTTTCAGGACAACAAGGTGTCTGACGCGTGCTTTGCCGGAACCACCGGCTATGGCTATGATGATTTGGGCAGGGAAGTTCTCGATAAAGTGTATGCGCAGGTTTTCCGCACTGAAGCGGCGCTTGTCCGGATCGGCTTTGTAAACGGTACCCACGCTCTGTCTGCGGCGCTTTTTGCAATGCTCAAGCCGGGGGATACCCTGCTGTCCGTTACCGGTCTGCCTTACGATACGCTCAGGAATGCCATCGGTATTGAGGGCGATTGCCACGGTTCACTTAAATTCTACGGAATAAACTATAAGCAGGTAGATCTTAAAAACGGTGCACCCGACCTCGACACCATAAAATCTGCTGTATCCGACAGCTCGGTCGCTGCCGTTTTGATACAGCGTTCACGCGGATACGAAAACAGAAAAGCGCTCTCAGCCGAGGAAATAGGAGAGATATGCACGGTTATAAGGTCCGTATCCCCTCGTGTAAAGATCATGGTCGATAACTGCTACGGAGAGTTCACCGGCGAGCATGAGCCCACAGAATACGGTGTTGACCTTATGGCAGGTTCACTTATCAAAAACCCCGGCGGCGGTCTTGCTCCCACCGGCGGCTACATAGTCGGCAAAAAGGAGCTTGTCGACAATGCGGCCATGTGTCTTACAACGCCGGGAATTGGCGGTGAATGCGGCGCTACTATGGGAAATAACCGCCTTCTGTTTCAAGGACTCTTTATGGCGCCGCACATCGTCGCTCAGGCTGTAAAAACTGCGGTTTTCTGCTCGGCGATGATGAAAGCTATAGGCTTTGGATCGTCTCCTTCTCCCGAGGATGAGCGAAACGACATAATTCAAATGGTGACCCTAAATGACTCTGAAAACATGAAAAAATTCTGTCGTGGTATTCAAGCGGGAGCACCGGTAGATTCTTATGTTACTCCCGAACCGTGGCAGATGCCGGGCTACAGTGTGCCGGTCATAATGGCGGCAGGCGCATTCATACAAGGCTCATCCATTGAGCTGTCTGCCGACGGTCCCATGCGTGAGCCGTACACCCTGTATGTTCAGGGCGGCATCACATATGAATCCGGAAAACTCGGAATAATGATGGCCGTAAACGAAATGCTCAGCTGAACAGTGCATATAATACATGGGGTGGTCTCATGTATCGTCATAGGCGCAAGCCGCGTTATGTGCACAGCGAGGACGGTGGAAGTCATAAAAGGCGCATTGCCGCAGGGCTGTTTATACCGGTTTTTATTGGTCTCCTAACTGTGATAAGCTTTTTTCTGAGCGAACTGTCAACACAGATGGCAGTATCAGATGCCACCGATATCGTTACAAAAACCGTGAACGACTCGATAAACGGTGTTATCGGTCAGGGAATATACGGCTTTGATTACTTTATCAATGTCGATAAGGACGAAAGCGGCAATGTTACGGCGATAACGAGCAACATGGCTCACATCAACAAGTTATCCACCGACATACTCAACAGTGTTATCAAATCCACAGACAACGGCGTGCTCAGTATTGAAATACCCATTGGAAACCTAAGCGGGATAAATCTCCTTCTAAATAAAGGTCCGGATGTCAGAGTCGATATTATAATGCTCACCTCATCGCGCGTAGATTTTCGCAACGAGGTCATATCCTGCGGCATAAATCAGGCTAAATACCAATTAGTACTTGAAGTGACGATAGATATTGATATTCTGGTACCGTGGGGAACAGAGAGCGCAACTACAGTCACTGAGGTTATAGTTGCCGATACGGTCGTTGTCGGCAGAGTACCAAATACATATTTTACCATGGAGAATTGAGCATGGATGCTAAAACCGAAATAGAAAAGCTTAGAACCGAGATAGAATATCATAACAAGCTTTATTATGTTGATGATGCTCCGGTGATTTCAGATTATGACTATGACATGCTTATGGTTAGACTCATAAAGCTTGAGGAGGAGCATCCTGAGCTCATTACTCCCACATCGCCAACTCAGCGCGTAGGCGGCAAGGCTCTGTCACAGTTTATGCAGGTGCGGCATCAGGTGCCGCTGGAAAGCTTAAGTGATGTTTTTTCCTTTGATGAACTTGCCGATTTCGGCATGCGGATGGATCAGGCGCTTGGCAATGACCGCGTTTTCTGCGTAGAGCCCAAGGTAGACGGGCTTTCGATGTCGCTTGAATATGAAAACGGATATTTCGTTCGCGGCGCAACTCGCGGCGACGGTCTTGTAGGCGAAGATGTAACGGAAAATCTGCGTACCGTCAGAAGCCTCCCGATGCACCTTATTGACGCTCCGGCGCACCTCATCGTACGCGGTGAGGTGTATATGTCAAAAAGCGTTTTCAACGAGCTCAATGCCGTGCGCGAGATAAACGGCGAGGCACTGCTCGCAAATCCACGCAACGCCGCAGCCGGCTCTATACGCCAGCTCGACCCCAAGGTCGCCGCATCACGAAAGCTGGATATCGTTTGTTTTAATATGCAGTTTTCCGACGGAGCACCGTATGAGACACATTCGGAAACGCTCGATGCAATGAAGCATATGGGCTTTCCTGTCATTCCGCATAAGCTGTGCGGCAGCATAGACGAATGCTGCGGGTGCATTGACCGGATAGGGCAGTCCAGAGGCAGCTTTGGGTATGACATTGACGGTGCAGTCATTAAGATAAACTCTCTTCAGCAGCGCTCCGTGCTCGGCAGCACCGCTAAATTTCCGCGATGGGCAGTTGCATATAAATATCCTCCGGAGAAGAAGGAGAGCCGCGTTACCAATATAGTCGTTCAGGTAGGACGCACCGGAGTTCTTACTCCAAAGGCGGTGATCGAGCCTGTCAGACTTGCCGGTACTACGGTCAGCAATGCTACTTTACACAATCAGGATAACATTGACAGGCTTGATATACGGATAGGTGACACTGTTCTCGTTCAAAAGGCCGGAGAGATAATACCTGAGGTTCTCTCCGTCAACAGATCCAAGCGCCCGGATGGGACGGTGCCGTTTAAAATGCCCGACATTTGCCCGGAGTGCGGTGCGCCGGTCGTAAGAGATCCGGACGGAGCAGCCTTGCGCTGTACAAGTCCGGAGTGCCCTGCACAGCGGCTGCGAAATCTTGCGCACTTTGCATCCCGCGAGGCAATGGACATTGAAGGACTCGGTATATCCGTGTGCCAACTCCTCATAAGCAGCGGGCTTGTGAGCAGTCCGGCGGAGCTGTATTCGCTGAATGCTCAAGATGTTGAAACGCTTGAACGCATGGGTAAGAAATCTGCCGAAAACCTCATAAATGCCATCGAAAAGAGCAAGAGTGCCGGTTTGTCACGGCTGATATGTGCCTTCGGAATAAGGCAGGTTGGTCAAAAAGCCGCAAGGACTCTGTCGGCGCACTTCGGAACGCTTGATAAGCTTATGACCGCAACCGAGCAGGAGCTTACAAGTATCTCTGACATTGGAGGAGTAACGGCGGGATTTATTACCGAGTGGTTTTCGCTCCCTCAGTCGCAGCATCAGATCCGTCTGCTGCGTGAAGCAGGAGTGTCATTTGAAAGTGCGGAAATCGTGAAGGATACTCGCTTTGCCGGAAAGACCTTCGTCCTGACTGGCGAGCTGAGCAGGTATAAGCGCGATGAAGCCGCAGCGATAATTGAAGGCTTCGGTGGAAAGGCCTCGTCCTCGGTGTCCAAGAAAACCTCGTATGTCCTTGCAGGGGAAAACGCCGGAAGTAAGCTGAAAAAAGCAAATGAACTGGGTATTACGGTGATATCGGAAGAACAATTTAATGAAATGATACAATAACTTTTATCCCGAGCAATGATTCGTTTATTGCTCGGGAATTTTTACCTTTATTAACATGATCGGCACATCCTCCATAAAATGAATTGCAAAGGAGGACTGCACGAATGGATGAAAACAACAGCTGCGGATATAAAAATGGATCATTGCCTGAATGTGCACCGCTGGCAATGGCATATGTCCCTATGCAGCAATCAGTTGAGCCGGTATATGACACGGCTCAGGCACTCAGCCGTGGAACCCTTTTCCCCGGACTTGACTTGCCGTTTATGAGTATGGTCAATACCGGTGATTTGACCGGTACGCCATTAGGAGAAATAATGGCACTTGATTTTGTAGCTCATGAGCTTTCACTATATCTTGATACTCACGGCGACGATGATGAAGCGTTTAAGTTATATAAGAATATTCTCAAGCTGTCCACAACCGCAAAAGAAAAGTATGTCAGGCTGTACGGTCCGCTGACTCACGCAGAGCTTAGTCAGGCACAGAGCTACACATGGCTTAAAAACCCGTGGCCATGGGATTATTGCGGTAAAACGGAGGGCTGAGTATGTTTATATATCAGAAAAAGCTTCAGTATCCTGTGAAGATAGCAAATCCAAATCCGGCGCTTGCTAAGTTTATTTTGACACAGTACGGCGGTCCGGATGGAGAATTAGGCGCATCACTTAGGTATTTAAGTCAACGCTACAGCATGCCGTATCCCGAGCTAAAGGGTCTTTTGACGGACATAGGTACCGAGGAGCTTGGACATTTAGAAATGATCGCAGCGATCGTGCACCAGCTGACGCGTAAGATGACTCCGGAGGAAATCAAAAAAAGCGGCTTTGAGGCATATTTCGTAGATCACACGGCCGGCGTTTATCCCCAGTTTGCTTCCGGAACGCCGTGGACAGCGGCTACAATGCAAGTAACCGGCGATGTTATAAGCGATCTGAGCGAGGATATGGCAGCAGAGCAGAAGGCACGCACAACCTATGACAATATTCTCAGACTTTCCGACGACCCGGATGTTAATGATGTTATTAAATTCCTGCGCGAGCGTGAGGTGGTTCACTATCAGCGCTTCGGCGAAGGTCTCAGAAACGCCGTTGAGAAGCTCGACTCAAAGAACTTTTACGCCGTAAACCCTGCTTTTTACTGAAAAAATTCCCCCATCGGAGGATGGGGGAATATATTTTATAGACTTTTTCTCTTTTACTGTGCCGCTTTGGCCTTCTTCTCGCGCTCGACTCGAGATATCCACATTGCCGCGGTAGCGTCGCCGGTGATGTTAAGCGTGGTACGGCCCATATCGAAGAGCTTGTCGACGCCTGCGATGATCGCAATGCCTTCAACAGGCAGGCCGACGGACAGAAGTACCATAGAGAGCATTATCATGCCGCCGCCGGAAATGCCCGCAGTACCTACGGATGCGAGCGTTGCGGTGAGAACGATCATTGCCATCTGGCCGAGGGTGAGGTCAACACCGTAGC
>CAVHZB010000059.1:0-16086 GCA_963640555.1 Phascolarctobacterium succinatutens | reverse complement strand
CGCCGATTATGCGCTTGCGGAACTGCGTTGATATAACGCCCAGCGGCATGTTGTACCCCGCGAGGATGACAAGATCTATGTCCATATCCTTGAGCTTATTTGAGATCGCCATGCTGTAGCTGAGCTTTGTGGGAAACAGCGATGGCTCGACCACGAAGCACTCAACGCCCGAGTTGCGCGCACGGCGCAGGGCGTAGGCCTCGGGATCGGTGCATATGACCGCCGTCAGCTCAAAATTGGGTATCTCGCCGAAGTACATCGAATCGAGAACCGTTTGCAGAAGGGCTCCGTTGCCGGAAACAAGAACCGCCGCTCTTACCATTTCAAATTCTTCCCCCTATTCCTCAAGCAAGGACTTTGCCGCCTCAAGATTCAGCCTCTCGGCCCGCCGCACCTCGGCAAGACGCTTTTTGAGCCTGTCCGTGCCGTTACCGGTGATGACGTCATCTATCGCTTCGACGAGCTTATCGGCCGTTACATCATCCATGTCTATACTGCGTACGCCGAGGTAGGACGCGCAGCCCGACACCTTGGGATCGTAGCTCACGCCCACCGCGGGCACCTCTCCGCACACGGCATACAGCAGGCTGTGCAGGCGCATGGCAACGACCACCTTCATTTGCCGCACTATGGCAATGTCGAGCTCGACATCATCCGTGCGCGGGATTATCTTATACGGGATATCCGCCGCGTGCGCCAGAAGCTCGCATGCGGTTATGTCCTTATCGTAGTTCATCGGCATGAACAGCAGCGTGAGCCCATGCCTTTCACAGCATTGCCGCAGTCCCTCTGCCATCTCGTCGATCTTGCCGCTCAGCCCGGCCCACGGACGCAGGCTCACGCAGATATACCGCCCGTTCGGATCTATACCGGCACCATGCAAAAACCGGCAGGCATCGACATTGCTTTTGCCGCGCAGGTTGAGCACCGGATCGCCGGCAATGCCGATCCTCGGCTTGTTTATCGCAAGCGTGCCCAAAAGATTCAGGCTCGCGGGATCCCGCAGGGTTATTATATCGACATATTTCTCTATCACATGCGCCGCGTGCAGGTTATCGGCGGGATAGACGAGCGGTCCCATACCGCAGCCGTACATCTGCACCTTGCAGCCGCATTTTTTTGCAAGCCTTATCGTATACAGGTAAAACCACAGGCTCCGGCGGCTGGTCACATCCTGAATGAGGCTGCCGCCGCCGCTTATGAACAGCCTTGAGCGCCTGAGCTCACGCCTGAGCTTTATGGGTCTGCCGCGCCGCACGGCGTTCAGCCCGTGCACCGAGCGTGTGTACCGCACATTCTTGCTGACGACAGTTATGCGCATATCGGGATCGAGCGTTTTCAGCTCGTCGGCAATGGCCTTCAGTATTGCCTCGTCGCCGGCATTGCCGTGACCGTAGGCTCCGCAGATCACGACGCCGCTGCGCTTTTGGCTGCGCCGCTTCAAAACGGCGGAGTATATCTCGAGCTGGCGGCGGCAGGTGCTCTCGGTGGAAAACTCGCGCTTTGCTTTTTCGTACACTGCCCTGCCGGTGCTCCTGCGCAGCTCATCGTCGTTTGCAAGCGCGACTATGCCGCGCGCCATATCCTTCACGCTGCCCGGCTCAAACAGCATTCCCGTCTCGCCGGATATTATGAGCCTCGGCAGACCGCCGACTCTCGAAGCGACCGTGGGGATGCCCGCTCTGGCCGCCTCGGTGACGGCATAGGGGAAGGTCTCGGACAGGGAGCTTATCGCGTTTATATCAATGCTTGCGTAAAACCCGTCCATTTCCGTGACCCATCCGGCGAAAAACACCTTGTCGGCAACGCCGAGCTCATTGGCGAGCGCTTCGAGCATCTCGCGCTCCATGCCGTCGCCGGCTATCACGAGCCGCAGAGAGGCGCAGTCCTTACTCGCCTCGGCAAAGCCGCGCACGGTCGTGGCAACATCCTTCACCGGGTCAAGGCGTGCGCCGATGCCGAGCACTATATCATCGTCGGTAAAGGGACAGCCTATCCGTTCAAACCACTGCCTTCGCGTTATCTCGGGCTTGGGGCGGTCAAAGTCAACGCCGTTGTATATGGTGAACAGGTCGTTCGGGTCAAACCCGCGGTCTATGAGCGTCTGACGCATATTGTCCGAAACGCAGACGCGGTGATCCATTCTGTGCAGTGCCCATTTATTGAGATTGCCGTAGGTCAGGGCGGCAAGCGGGCGTCCGAGGTAGTCGAGCTTATAGTCGCTGTGGACGGTGCTTATAAACGGAATGTCAAATTTCTTTTTCAAAAGCGCGCCGGTGAGGTTTGCACGGCTGCCGTGGCAGTGGACGACATCATATCCGTTCTCGCGGATCTTCTCGCGGGTCTTTTCCAGCCCCTCGGAAAAGCCGCCGGAAAACACCGTTACGGGTATGCCCAGCTGCCTTGCCTCCTCGGCGAAGTCTCCCTCCATGTAGCAGACGAGGTCTGCCTGTATCTGCTTGTTCAGGTCCTTCAGCAGCGTTAAAACATGGGTTTTTGCGCCGCCCGAGTCTCCGCCGGAAATAAGATGTAAAACTTTCAAGGAAACCTCCGCTTGTTCTTGTCTATTCAGAAAATATATTATATAATACCCCATTATATAATAGTTAGCAAAAGAGGTCAAGCAGTATGACAACTATCTACATGATACGGCACGCCGAAGCGGAGGGCAATCTCTACCGCATCGTGCAGGGGCAGCTGAACAGCTACATCACCGTGCGCGGGAGAAAGCAGATAGCGGCGCTCGCCGAGAGATTCAGGGATGTGCACCTCGACGCGCTGTATTCAAGCGACCTGCGCCGCACCGTCGACACGGCGGGCGCGATAACGAAATACCATGACCTGCCCATTCAAAAAACGCCAAAGCTCAGAGAGCTGGATCTCGGCGTATGCGAGGGCATGAGCTTCGGCGAAATGTATAGGTTTGACCCTGTGCAGATGGACAACTTCAACAACGACCCCGCAAACTGGGTCGCTCCTAAGGCTGAGAGCTTTGCCGCATGCACCGTGAGGATATATTCCGCCGTTACCGAGATAGCGGAGGAAAACCCCGGGAGGACCGTCGCCGTTGTGAGCCACGGAATGGCAATCCGCTCGCTGCTGGCGGCGATACTGAATGTCGAGAGCCGCGACATACCCTCGCTGCCGCACGGCGATAACACCGCCGTGAGCAAGCTTATTTACGATAAGGGAAAATTCACCGTTGAGTATTATAACGACAACTCCCACCTGCCGCCGGAGCTTTCCACCTTTGCCCGCCAGAGCTGGTGGAAGGAGGAGACCCGAGGCGCGGACGAAAACAACATGTACTACCTTCCGCTCGATCCCAAGGAGGAGGGCGGGCTGTACATACGGTGCTACGAGCAGGCGTGGGCGGCCGCTCACGGCGACCTGAAGGATTTTTATGCCGGGACCTATCTTCGCGCCGCCTGCGAGCACTTCAAAAAGAACAAATTCTCCGTTCTGAAGGGCTTCCGCTCAAACGGCGAGTTCGTCGGGATAGTGGATACGGACCGCGCGCGCTCCGAGGCAGCCGGCATCGGCTGGATAAGCCTTGTCTATGTTGAGCCCGAGCTGCGCGGCATGGGTCTGGGCACTCAGCTTTTAGGCAGAGCCATAACCGATTACGAGGTGCTCGGACGCAGGAGCGTGCGGCTGCATGTTTCGTCAAAAAACGAAAATGCCGTAAGGTTTTACGAGGGTCTCGGGTTTGAAATACTCGGCAGCGAGCCCGGAGCGGGCGCGCCGCTTTATCTGATGGAAAAGAAGTTTGAGTAGAAAAATGTCGAAATGGAACGAAAATGCGATCGTCACGGAGTTCGATCCGGGCGATAAGCGAATGATCGCCGTGTCGGATATCCACGCCAATCTGCCCTATTTCAGGGGGCTTCTGGATAAGGTCGGGTTCTCCGACGGCGATGAGCTGATAATACTCGGTGATTTTCTCGAAAAAGGGCATTGCAGCCTTGAGACGCTGAGGTATATAATGGAGCTGCACCGCAGAGGGAACTGCCATGTCCTGTGCGGAAACTGTGACTCATGGTGCGATGCGCTCGATTCCGAGCGGCAGTACTGGTCCTCCCGCATAGTCGACTATATGTACTCCCGCAAAAGCGGGATAATGTGGGATGCCGTAACGGGTCTTGGCATTGAGGTAACGCCGGAGCTCCGGTTCGAGCCGCTTATCCCGGAGCTCAGATCGCGTTACGCACCCGAATGGGACTTCCTGCGCAGTCTTCCCCATGTTATAGAAACGCCGCGGTGCACCTTCGTGCACGGCGGCATAAGACCGGGCATAGACCCACGCACAATGCGCGGGGGCGACTGCATGAAGTTTGACCATTTCATGGACTACGGCTATACCTTCGACAAATGGGTCGTGGTCGGTCACTGGCCGGTGATGCTGTATCTGCCCGATCATGTGTGCGCAAACCCGATCATTGACAAAGAGCACCGCATCGTTTCCATCGACGGCGGATGCTCTTTAAAAGATGATGGGCAGCTCAACGGACTGATAATCCCGCCCAAGGGCGATTTCGGCTTCTGTGCCTATGACCGGTTCCCCGTAAAAACCGTCGTCACCCCGCAGAAGAAAGGCGGCAGGAGCTACTACATCCGCTGGGGCGACAACGATGTTCAGGTGCTGCGGCGCGGTGAGGAATTCTCACTCTGCCGCCATGTGCGCACGGGCTATGAAATGGAGATACTGACGAAATATCTCTACTCCGACAAGGAATTCTGCAAGTGCAACGATTCGACCGACCTCGTACCGGAGCTTAATGCCGGCGATAAGGTCAGCATCGTCGAGGAGACCTCGCGCGGCTGGCTTATAAAGCACAACGGCACCTCCGGCTGGTATTCTGGAGAGCTTATATGACAGAAAATTTTGAATTTTTGCCCGTCTCGCGCGACGAGATGCATGAGCGCGGCTGGTGGTGGTATGATTTCCTGCTCGTAACGGGGGACGCCTATGTAGATCACCCAAGCTTCGGTCCCGCCGTTATCGGCAGGCTGCTTGAAGCCGACGGCTACCGCGTCGCTGTGCTCGCGCAGCCCGACTGGCATTCTGCCGAAGCCTTTGAGGCGTTCGGAAGACCGCGCCTCGGCATTTTGATCTGTGCGGGCAATCTCGACTCCATGGTCGCCCATTACACCGCAGCGAAGAAACGCCGCAGCGAGGATTTTTATTCTCCCGGCAAAAAGGCGGGACTGCGCCCCGACAGGGCGACGATAGTGTATTCAAACCGTGCGCGCGAGGCGTTCGGCGCGGAGGTCCCCATAGTCATCGGCGGGCTCGAGGCGTCGCTGCGCCGCTTTGCGCACTATGACTATTGGGACGATAAGGTGCGCCGCTCGATCCTTATCGATTCCGGCGCGGATATTCTTATCTACGGCATGGGCGAAACGGCTATGCGCGAGATAGCGCGCAGGCTGAAAAAGAAAACGCCCGTTTCCGAAATGCGCGATATACGCGGCACCGCAATACTCACGCGTGATGCCGCCGAGTGCGCGTTTGACGCGGTAACGCTGCCGTCGTTTGCCGATGTGTGCGACAGCAAGCGCTTTTACGCCGACGCAACGCGAATAGAATATGCCGAGCACGACCCCGTGCGCGGCAGGGCTCTCATTCAGGAGCACGACGGCAGATACCTCATCGTAAATCCGCCAGCAATGCCGCTGGAGACAAAGGAGCTCGACCGCGTTGCCGAGCTTCCGTATACAAAGCAGTACCACCCCATGTACGAGCCGCTCGGAGGCGTGCCCGCCATAGAGGAGGTCAAGTTCTCGGTCATCCACAACCGCGGCTGCTTCGGCGGATGCAGCTTCTGTGCGCTGGCATTCCACCAGGGCAGGATGGTGACCAGCCGCAGCCATGAGAGTGTTATCCGCGAGGTGACGGCGCTCACGAAATTCCCCGATTTCAAGGGCTATATAAACGATGTCGGCGGACCCTCGGCAAATTTCCGGCACCACTCGTGCAAAAAGCAGGCGAAGTGCGGAATGTGCGCGGACAGGCGCTGCCTTGCGCCAACGCCGTGCCCGAATCTCGACGCGGACCACTCGGATTATCTCGCGCTTCTGCGCAAGCTGCGGCAGATACCGGGTATAAAAAAGGTGTTCGTGCGCAGCGGCATCCGCTATGACTATATGCTCGAGGATAAAAACGACGATTTCTTTAAGGAGCTGGTGAAATACCACATCTCCGGTCAGCTCAAGGTCGCACCCGAGCACTGTATAGACGGCGTTCTCGACTACATGGGAAAGCCGCATATAGATGTATACGAGCGCTTCATGGAAAAATACAAAAGGCTCAACGACCGCTACAGCAAGGAGCAGTATATCGTGCCCTACCTCATGTCCTCGCACCCCGGCAGCACGATAAACGACGCCATAGCGCTCGCCGAATATCTCAACCGGCGCGGGCGTCAGCCCGAGCAGGTGCAGGATTTTTACCCCACGCCCGGCACACTGTCGACCTGCATGTACTACACCGGTATAGACCCCACGACGATGAAGTCGGTGTATGTTGCAAAAACCTTCCGCGAAAAGGCGATGCAGCGCGCGCTTCTGCAATGGAAGCGTCCGGATAAGCGAAAGCTCGTTATAGAGGCTCTGAAGGAGGCCGGAAGAGAGGATCTGATAGGCTTCACGCCGGAGTGTCTCGTGCGCCCGGACAGAAGCCCAAGACCCAAGGCTCCGGCAAAGCCGAAGGAGCCGGAAAAACCGAAAATGACAAAAAAGGCCGGCTACGCCAAGGGCTGGGCAAAGCCCAAGTCCAAAAGCGGCGCAAGACCCGGCAAGAAGAAAGGAAAGTGACAGGTAATGAAGTACAAAAGATTTGACGGTACCATAGTCGTGCGCATAGACCGCGGCGAGGAGATACTCGACAAGCTCCGCGAGCTGGCACTTGCGGAGAACATAAAGCTCGCCTCCGTAACGGCGCTGGGCGCAACGAACGATTTCACTGTCGGAGTTTTCAACACCGCCGAGAAGAAATACCACTCAAACGAGTTTAAGGGCGCGTTTGAAATAGTCTCGCTCACCGGCACCATAAACACTATGGACGGACAGTTTTACACGCACATACATATGTCTGCGGGAAACGAAAAGGGCGAGGTGTTCGGCGGTCATCTCAACCGCGCGGTGGTCTCGGCTACCTGCGAGATGATAGTCACCGTCATAAACGGAGAGGTGGACAGATACCTCGACCCCGATGTGGGGCTTAATCTGTTTAAGCTGTGATGAATATACTCATGTATTATCTGGCTGCGGTGAACATCATTCTGTGCGCCATGATGGGCATTGACAAATACCGCGCCAAAACGAGACAAAGGCGCATACCGGAAGCGACCCTCTTTACCTTTGCCGTTATCGGCGGTGCTCTCGGCGGTACCGTCGGAATGTATTCGTTCCGGCACAAGACCCGTCACACGGGCTTTGCCGTGGGCTTTCCGCTGCTCACGGTCGTACAGATCGCGTTAGTTATCTTCCTGTTTTCCAAATTCGCATAGAAAGAAGACCTTAGCAATGAAAGACAAACTCAAGGGGCTGCTGCTGTGCCTTGTCATCGCCGTCCCCGCATGGCTGCTCGGACGCAGATTTGCCGTCGTAGGCGGTCCCATCATCTCCATCATCCTCGGCATGATAGCCGGCGTTTTCCTCAAAAACCGTGCACCGTTTGACGCGGGCATCAAATTCACCTCGAAAAAAATACTTCAGTGGGCTGTCATCCTGCTCGGCTTCGGCATGAATCTGAGCGTTATCGCACGCACCGGCGTTCAGTCGCTGCCGATAATCCTGAGCACGATAACGACCTCCCTGCTCATCGCGTTTATCATGTGCAGGGTGCTCAAAATGCCGTCGGGCATCGCAACCCTCGTGGGCGTGGGCTCGTCTATCTGCGGCGGCTCGGCGATAGCGGCAACGGCTCCGGTCATAGACGCGGGCGACGATGAGGTCGCACAGGCGATCTCCGTGATCTTCTTCTACAATGTCATCGCCGCGCTGATATTCCCCTTTATGGGCACGCTCATCGGCTTCTCGACGACCTCGGGCGAGGCGTTCGGGATCTTCGCGGGCACGGCCGTCAACGACACCTCGTCCGTTACCGCTGCGGCGTCCACATGGGACAGCATGTGGGGACTCGGCTCGGAAACGCTCGACAAGGCCGTGACCGTAAAGCTCACCCGCACGCTCGCCATCATCCCGATAACTCTGGGGCTGGCGTTCATCCGCTCGAAAAAGTCAGCCGGCGAGACCGGACAGAGGGTCAGCATAAAAAAGGTTTTCCCCATGTTCATCCTCTATTTCGTGCTGGCTTCGGTCATTACGACAATAGCTCAGGCACTCGGCGTTCCGGCAGATGTTTTTTCGCCGTTCAAGGAGCTGAGCAAGTTCATGATAGTGCTTGCCATGGCTGCCATCGGACTTAACACCGATCCGGTGAAGCTCGTCAAAAGCGGCGGTAAGCCCCTGCTGCTCGGCTTCTGCTGCTGGCTCGGCATAACCGGCGTCGCGATCGCAATGCAGCACCTGCTCGGACTTATTTAACGGCGTTTATCCGCGCCTGCGGATACGGTCATTGCGGTGCCGCGAGACCGGCAGGTGCGAAAGAAAAAACGCCTCTGAAAAGAAAGGAGCCGGCCGTATGGCGGTTTTAATAGACGGAAAAAAGCTTGCGGAAAGGCTCTGCGGCGATGCAGCGGAGCAAGCCAAAGGACTTGCACGCAGACCGTGCCTTGCGGCGGTGCTCGTGGGCACCGATCCGGCATCGCAGATATATGTGCGCAGCAAGGAGCGCGACTGCCGGAAATGCGGCATTGACAGCAGGAGATACGATCTCGACGAAACGGTGAGCGAGACAGAGCTGCTCTCGCTTATCGCCGTTCTCAACTCCGACGACGCAGTGGACGGCATTCTCGTACAGCTTCCGCTGCCGGAGCATATCCGCAAGAGCAAGGTCATAAATGCGATCGACCCCGACAAGGATGTTGACGCATTCCACCCGATAAATGTCGGCAGGATGGTGACCGGTCAGGCGCATCTGCTCCCGTGCACGCCTGCGGGCATTATGGCAATGCTGCACGAATACGGCATCTCGCCGGACGGCAGACACTGTGTCATAGTCGGGCGCAGCAATATAGTCGGCAGACCCATGGGCATGCTGATGCTCAATGCCGACGCGACCGTGACATACTGCCACCGCCGCACCCGCGACCTTGCCGCAATGACGCGGCAGGCGGATATCCTTATCGTCGCCGCCGGTTCACCGGGGCTTATAACGGGCGATATGGTCAAGCCCGGCGCTGCGGTCATAGATGCCGCCATGAACCGCGACCCCGAAACGGGTAGGCTCTTCGGTGATGTGTGCTTTGACGAGGTAGAGCCCAAGGCATCGTTTATAACGCCTGTGCCGGGCGGCGTGGGTCCGATGACCCGCGCAATGCTCATGAAAAACATCATTTCCGCCGCGCAAGCGAGGGGTGAGAAATGATTGCAAAAAGCAGGAACAGCGGGGTGGACCTGCTTAAGTCGCTGTCCATGTTCCTCGTGGTTTTGCTGCACATAAATACGGCAGGCGGAGCACTCGGCGGCAGTGTGCCGGACTCTGCGCAGTGGTGGATAGCAGACCTCGTACAATCTGCATCGTACTGCTGTGTTAACTGCTTCGCGCTCACAACGGGCTTCCTGATGGTCGGGCGTGATTTCCGGCCGGGGCGCATAGTTTCGCCGTGGATGCAGGTCGCGTTTTACTCCGTGGTGACGGCTGCCGCGTGGTACATACTCATGCCGGGACAGATCGAGCCGGAGTTCGTGACCTCGGCTTTTTTCCCTGTGCTGAACTCGAGCTACTGGTACTTCACCGCGTACTTCGTAATGTTTTTCTTTACGCCGTTTTTGAACGCAATGGTGAATGCACTGGACAGGCACGGCAGAAAAATGCTGCTGGCGGCGATCTTTGTTTTCATGTCGCTGCTGCCTACAGTCAACCCGCTTCCGATCATGCCGCTGGCATGCGGCTACAGCGCCATATGGCTCTCGGCACTGTATCTTGTCGGCGCGTGCGTGAAGCTCGATAAGCTGTACGAGCGTGCAGGGATCAAATTCTTTGCGCTCGTATATTTTGCTTCGGTTGCGGTCATGCTGCTGTGGCAGGTATGTGACCGCGAGGGCGGGATGCTGCTTGTCGACTACCTTTCGCCGACGGTGATTGCATGCTCGGTCGCACTGCTGTGCGCATTCTGCCGCCTTGACCGGCTTGCCGCCGTGATCGCGCGGCTGCTCAACAGAGCGCTCCTGCGCGGGGAACCGGCGGCATAAAAAAGTGCGATGCATTGTTTTGCATCGCACTTTTTTGACACGCTGACGCACCACGGTAGCGCGGCAGTTTACCTGTTCTGCCGGTACCTACCGGTCGGGACACCGCAATAGCCGTAACCGCAGGTGCGCAGGTTCACCTCCGAAAAGGTCAGGTTTTCGTTATATGCACATTGAGATGATCGTAGCACATCTCAACACCGCATTTTTCAAAGCAGGTACGCAGATTTTCGTTGAGCGTGAAGTACACATCCCAATAATCCGCCGTTTTACACCACACGCGCACGGTGTACTCTATCGAGCTGCTGCCGTAGCTGACTATCGCCACAAACGGCGCGGGATCCGGCAGCACCCGCTCATCCATCGCGGCGGCTTCCAGAGCCGCCCTGCGCACATCCTCGGTCGCGCAGTCATACGACGCGGTGACGGAGATGATGACGCGGCGCTTTTCCTCGGCGGTGAAATTGATTATCTGCCCCGAGGTAACGGTGCCGTTAGGCGCATAAACAACGCGGTTATCAGGTGTCGTATAAGCAGTGTAAAACAGCCCGATACTCTGTACGACGCCCTCTGCCGAGCCTATCTGCACATAATCTCCGACCTTGAACGGGTGAGTCGTCAGCAGTGTTATGCCGGAAAACAGGTTCGACAGAAGCCCCTGCAGTGCGAGCGACAGCGCAACGCCTACGACCGACAGCACCGCGACAAGGCTCGTCACCGGAATGCCCAGCGTGCCGGCAATGATAATGACCGCTATCGTCCACAGCCCCGCCTTTATCGCACTGCGGAAAAAGGACTTGAGGCTCGCATCGAGATGACGGCTCGCGTCGAGCATTTTCCCGAAAGCCCTGCAAAGTATCTTGATGGCTATATAGCACAGCAGATAGACGATCAGCGCCGAAAGAAGGGAGCTGAGCGATATATCGCCGAGCTTTATTGATGAAAGAGAGTCGAAAAAGTTCATATTCTCACCCCAGCTTAAGCTCGCGGCAGGAGCCCGCTCCGAAGCGAGCCTCCATCTCGGTCCTGTATTTTTGGAAATGCTCCGAGGGCATGAGTGCCTGCACGCATCCGGCAAACCCGCCGCCGTGCACGCGCCATGCACCGATGCCGTCGAGCAGCCTTGCACTCAGCTCAAGCCCGTATTCGAGCTTGTGATCGTCGGAAACACTGGTGACGATGTTGTTCAGCAGCCTTTCCGAGGATCTTCCGGACTCGTTCATGAGGCGCATATACTCGTCGGCATCTCCTGCCTCGAGTGCAGCGCACATCTTGGGAACGCGGGCGTTTTCATCGAAAAAGTGCTTTGCCCTTCGCACGGGGCGGTCGGCGGTGTCCCACCTCTTGGCGTAGAAATCCGCAGGATCGACCTCACCCAGAAGCTCCTTGCCGAAAAAGCTTGCGATAAGGCGCATATCGGCGGGAATGCGGGCATAGCTCGTGTCCAGACCCGCGTGGCTGCCGCCGGTATCGGTCAGGCACAGGGTGAGCCCCATGCGCGAAAAGTCCGCGTTGACGGGGACGACCTCACCGGTGAGAAAATCTATGTACACGGCCTTGCCGAGGGCGCAGGCGAGCTGATCCATCATGCCGCAGGGCTTTCCGAAATGCAGGTTCTCCGCCTGCTGCGCGATCCGGGCAATGCCCATCGGCTCAAGCTCGTTATTATTGTACATGGAGTTGAATATCCTGCCGATGAGCACGGCAAAGGCAGCCGAGGAGCTGAGTCCCGAGCCCGCCGTCAGCTCGCTGTCGAGCACGGCGTTGAATCCGCCGAAGCGTGCGCCGACATCGTACATTGCGGCGGCAACGCCGCGCACGAGCGCAGCCGAGGAGCCGAACTCCTCCGGGTGCACATCAAGATTCAGCAGATTTACTTCCATGTCCGGAAAACCGGACGACTTTATGCGGGCAATGTTGTCAAAGTTTGGCTCTGCCAGTGCGCGGATGCCCTTATCCACCGCCGAGGCGAGCACACGCCCCTTCTGATGGTCGGTGTGATTTCCCGCGAGCTCTGTTCTTCCCGGTGCGAAATAGCTTTCCATATTGATCGCCCTCTTTATCCGTTTTGCCGCAGTGCGGCGTTTTTTATTTTCTTTCGAGCACGCGCCCGATACCGGCGATAACTCCGTCGGCATCAATGCCGTATTTCTTCAGCAGCTCGTTATAGGGACCGGATTCGGTGAATGTGTCCTGAATACCGACAAACTCGGTCGGAGCGCCGCAGCCGAAGTACGCCAGCACCTCGGAAACGGCCGAGCCGAGACCGCCGTGGACATTGTGCTCCTCTGCGCACACTATAGCGCCCGTCTCCTCTGCGCATCTTTTGATGAGCTCTCTGTCGATGGGCTTTATTGAATACATGTCGACAACGCGCACCGAAACGCCCTTTTCGGCAAGCCTTTCGGCGGCTTCGAGAGCCTTGTGCACCATGATGCCGCAGGCGATAACGGTGACATCCGTGCCGTCGCGCACGATCTCGCCCCTGCCGAGCTCGAACTGCTTATCCTCGGGATACAGGTCGGGGTAGACCTCGCGGCTCAGGCGCAGGTACATGGGACCGTAGGTCTCGGCGGCATATTGGGTCGCCCAGCGTGCGGCGGCGGCATCGGCGGGAGCGATCACCTTCATGTTCGGCAGTGCGCGCATGAAGGCGATGTCCTCGGTGGCATGGTGGCTCGCACCGTCAAGCGCATCGGACATACCGCAGTATGCGCCGGCGAATTTGACATTGAGATTTGCATAGCATATCTGATCGCGCGCAGACAGAAGTCCCAGCGAGGTCAGGAAAACGGTGAAGGTGTTTACAAACGGCACCTTGCCGCAGGCCGCCATACCGGCGGCAGTCGCGACCATGTTCTGCTCCGCGATGCCCATGTTGAAAAAGCGCTCGGGATGAGCCTTGCCGAAAATGGCGCTTTTCGTCGAGCCGGACAGGTCCGCGTCGAGAACGACTATGTTTTCATTGGTATTGCCCAGCTCGGCCAGCACCGAGCCGTAAACCTCTCGTATCTGCTTAGGCATTGACCTCACCTCCAAGTTCCTCCATCGCCTTTGCGAAGCTCTCGTCGTCTATGGCCTTGCCGTGCCAGGCGCTCTTGCCCTCCATGAAGGACACGCCCTTACCCTTTACGGTGTCGGCAATGATAACGGTCGGCGCGCCTACCGCGCCGTCGGCAACGCTTATGCAGAAGTCCAGTGCCTCAAGGTCGTGACCGTCGCACTCAAGCACCGTCCAGCCGAACGATTCCCACTTGCCTGCCAGATCACCCAGCGGCATGACCTCATCGGTGGTGCCGTCGAGCTGCACCTTGTTATAGTCGACTATCGCAATGAGGTTATCGAGCTTGAACTTCGGCGCGGACATGGCAGTCTCCCAGATAACGCCCTCGTCGAGCTCACCATCGCCTAAAACGGCGTAGACCTTTGCGGGTGAGTTGTTGAGCTTGAGCGCAAGCGCCATGCCCTGCGCGGCGGGGAAGCCCTGACCGAGCGGACCTCCGGGCATCTCAACGCCGGGGGTATGCATGCTCGGATGACCGGCAAGTCCGCCCATGCGGCGCAGGGTCGCCATTTCCCCGACAGGGAAAAAGCCCTTTTCGGCGAGGTTTCGGTAGAGCATTGGCGCGGCGTGACCCTTTGAGAGCACGAGCCTGTCGCGGTCGGGGTCGTCCGGGTGTCCTGCATCAAGGTTCATGTGCTCCTGATAGAGATAGGTCAGTATCTCGCAGGATGACAGCGAGCCGCCGGGGTGCCCGCTTTTTGCCGCGTGGATAGCGGTCAATACATCGATTCTGAAGCGTCTGCACAGCTCGTTGAGCTCGGCGCAGCGCTCGGCAGTTAAAGCCATTTTCTGTTCCTCCGTTGTTAAATTCGGTTTTTGTTCCACAAAAACTACACATTCTTCATCACTTTATAATATAAAACACAGCCACCTCAAAGTCAAATTCTTTTGTGCCGGTTTTTCAATGGCGTTTTTTTCAGCGTGCAAAAAAGTCACAGACTTTTTTGACACGCTGAAAGTGCGGTGCAAAATAATGCACCGCACTTGATTTATGTGATTTTACCCACCGGTCGGATACCGCAATAACCGAACCACAGGTACCTCAAAGCGCCTGTAAAAGAAGCTCTGCGATCTGGATGGCATTGGTCGCGGCGCCCTTTCGCACCTGGTCGCCGCAGCACCAGATATTCAGTCCGCGCTCATCGGTGAGATCCTCTCTGATGCGACCGACGAATACGAGATCCTGATCCTGCGTGTCGAGCGGCATGGGGTACCGGAGCGCGCCGAGATCGTCGACGAGCTTAACGCCCGGTGCTGCGGCAATGACCTCGCGCGCACGCTCAACGGAGATCTTCTCCTTCGTTTTCAGGCAGATGGAAACGCTGTGGCTGCGCACGACGGGCACGCGCACACAGGTGCAGCTGACCTTGAGCTCCGGCAGATGCATGATGCGCCGTCCCTCGTTCTGAAGCTTCATCTCCTCGGAGGTGTAGCCCGCAAACTGCTCGCCGCCTATCTGCGGAATGACATTGTACGCTATCTGATAGGCAAACACCTTCGGCTCGAAGCTCTCGCCCTTGGAGAGCGCCTCGACCTCGCCGAACAGCTCCCTGGGACCTGCCGCGCCCGCGCCGGACACCGCCTGATACGATGAAACGACCATGCTCTCTATGGGCGACACGGCGTTGAGCGCATTCACCGCGGTGCAGGATATGACGGTGGTGCAGTTGGGGTTTGAGATAACGCCCTTGTGCTTTTTAACATCCTCGGGGTTTATTTCAGGCACGACGAGCGGCACATCGGGGCAGAGTCTGAACGCGCTGGAGTTGTCGATAAACACGGCGCCGGAGGCCTTGATGTCCTCGACAAAGCGCTCTGCGATGTCGTTTTCGGCGGCACCGAGGACTATGTCCAGTCCCTCGAAGTTTTCTCTGCATGCCTCGACGACGACATGACCGCCGATCTCCTTGCCGGCGGAGTTTTTGCTTGCGAGAAGTCTCAGCTCGGCGATGGGGAAGCTGCGCTCGGCGAGAATTTTCATCATTTCCTGTCCGACTGCGCCCGTTGCGCCGAGAATGCCGACATTGTATTTTTTCATTGTAATATTCTCCTTACTTTACAAAGCTGTTATATAGTACGCGGACACAGCTTTCAAAATCATCGTTATTTACGCCGACAATGATATTCAGCTCGTCCGGTCCCTGAGAGATCATGCGGATATTTATGCCGTTTTTACCGAGTGCGGCGAATATCCTGCCCGAGGTTCCGGGCTGAAACGCCATCTGCCTGCCGACGGCGGCGACGACGGAAATGCCGCTCGTTATCTGAATGTTATCCGGCAGCAGCTCCTCGCGCAGCTCGCCGACTATGGAATAAATGCGGTCCTTGGCCTTATCCGCGGCTACGACGAACGACACGCTGTCGATGCCGGAGGGCGTGTACTCAACGCATACGCCGTGCTTTTCGAACACCTCGAGCATGCGCCGCAGCGAACCCATCTGCGAGCTCATTCCGGCCTTTGACACGGTTATGATGGAGAAATTTTTCCTGCCCGCGATGCCGGTTATGAAGCGGTCGCTGACCTGCTCGTCGGGAAAGCTCTCCATGATGAGCGTGCCGGGGTGGTCGGGGTCGTTGGTGTTGCGGATATTGAGGGGGATGTTCTTCTCCCTTACCGGAAACACCGCGCCCTCGTGCAGAACCTGCGCGCCCATGTAGCTGAGCTCGCGCAGCTCGTTATAGGTTATGCGCTCTATCGCGTCGGG
>CAVHZB010000058.1:0-12784 GCA_963640555.1 Phascolarctobacterium succinatutens | reverse complement strand
AGCCGGAGCATAGCTCCGGCTTTTACGAAATACATTATATTTTATCATCTTAATTTTATGCAGTAGAAGGAGAGTAGGTAGGTCTTCTCGGATTTGTATGCATTCCATACATGATCGGCAAGCTCCTCCGGCTCACCGGCCTTGCGCTGGAATGCGCGGATCTCCTCAATGACCTCTTGCATATCGTTCTCGCACGCCTCCTCGAGATCGTAGAATCTGTCGCAATTGGTGTAGGCGTACACCATGAGACTGCGGTATTTTCCCTCGGGCTGCGCGTCAAACTCCCTGCGCATCTGATCGACGAGCGCGTCCAGCCGCGCCGTGTGGGTGTATTTTATCGCCTCGATCTCCGCGGCGGCAAGAGCCTTCTTATACTGCCGGCGGCTCAGGTCGCCCGCCTGAAGCAGGACCTCCTTGGCGATGTCGGTGTAGGTCGCCTCCTCGTCTATTATCCGCTGAGCGCCTTCTTCGAAAATACCGTAATCCCAGCGCGAGGTGTCAACATCGAGAAGCTCGTCTATCTCGCTGTGATAGCTTCTGGCAGCCTTCAGTATCTGTTCGGGAGTCATGTTCTGTGCATAGAAGTATGATTTGAGCAGGTCATACTGCGCCCAGACGAAGCAGCCGAGCACGGCAGCCAGAATGAGCATGAAATATACGAGTACCTCGGCAACGACCTTACCGGTGGTTTTTCTGAGCTTGTTGCGGGGGTTTTCCTGTGTTTTCTTGAGCGAATCCGTCTGCGGGAGCTTTCCGGTATTGAGATACTCGGCGTAAGCGTCGCACACCTCGCCTGGATCCCCGAACATGACCATGCGGCCCTTGTCGAGCCACAGCACCTTGTTGCACTGGCTCCTCACCGTTTGCAGCGAATGTGAGACCATGAGCGCCGTAGTGTCGCCGGAGTCGATGATGCTCTGCATCTTCTGCTGGCTGCGCTTCCGGAAATCACCGTCGCCGACGGCGAATATCTCGTCGAGGATGATTATATCGGGCTCGACCATGCTCGCTATGGCGAATGCGATACGGCTCTTCATGCCGCTCGAGAGTGTCCTGAACGGGCTGTTCTGGAACTCACGCATATCGGCAAAGTCGATTATCTCGTCGTATTTCGAGTCGATAAACTCCCTCGAATAGCCCATGAATGCGCCGCGGAGATAAACATTCTCGCGCACCGTCATTTCACGGTCAAAGCCGGTGCCGAGCTCGAGCAGTGCGCATATACGCCCCTTTTTCTCTATGGTACCCGATGCAGGCGTGAGCGTTCCGCTGATGGCCTTCATCATTGTCGATTTGCCGGCACCGTTTTTGCCGACAACGCCGAGCATATCGCCCTTTTCAAGCGAAAAGGATACATTTTTCAGCGCCCAGAACTCGTTTGAGCGGGGGCTTTTTCCGAGTATACGCTTTACGATATCCGAGGTCGAGCGCGAATCCTGCTTGCGGTAGCGCACCGAAACATCGTCAAGCACAAGAACCTTATTCTCGTCCATATTGCCGCCTCCTTACACATACAGCGCGATCTTGTCGCGCGCGATGCGGTAGGTGAACCAGCCGATAAATGCGCAGAAGGCAGCCATTGCAAAGAGAACAAGGTGCATGGACACAGACGGCACCGTTGAATGGATTATAAGCTGGCGGAAGTAATCAACGCACATATACAGCGGGTTGCAGTTCAAAAGCCTGCGCATTATGCCGGGCAGGATGGAAACATCATAAAATATCGCGGAGGCGTACATTATGATCCTTGTAATAACAGGCCAAAGGTAGTTTACGTCGCGAAAGAATATGTACACCGTACTCAAAAACATCCCTATGCCGAAATTTATGAAATAAAGGCACACCATGGGATAGAGCAGATACAGGAACCGCCAGTGAAATTCAATGCCGTCAACCGCAACGAAAATGAAAAATACCAGCAGCGAAACAAAAAAGTCTATCGCCTGAGCAACGCTTTGCGATATAAGAAAATAGTGCTTTGGAACGGGGACCTTGCTGAATATCGGCGCATTGTCATACAAAACCTTCATCGAGCCGCGGGTTGCGGAGGAGAAGTAGTTGAAAAGCAGCAGACCGCAGAACAGGTATATCGTGTAGTGCGGCATATTGCGTCCGAAAAATGTGCCGAAGACCACATCCATGGTCAGCAGCAGAAACAGCGGTGAAAGAGCGCTCCACAGTATTCCGAAGGTGGTGCGCTTATACTTTTTTATGAAATCCCGCCTTATAAGCTCAGCAAGAAGAAAGCCCTTATTGGTCGTCTTGTCCGAAGTCATAGGTTAAAAGCTCTCCTTAAAAAAGACCGTGCACAATGACACAATTGAATACAATCATGTCATTATAGCACAGTCCCATGCATAATTCCATATTATTTTTTTAACGCAAAGCCGAGGTAGTCCTCGGGTGAATTGAAGTCACGGGTGAAGCTGTCGAGCACGACATAGTCCGGACCTATATCCCTGCCCATGAGCGGGAGACCGGCATACAGGTGATACACCTGCCAGCCCTTGCACTCTGATATCTCGCCCCCGACATAGCGCCTGCGCACCTCAAGGTAAAGGCTTTTAAACAGGGCTCCGTCCTTGATGAGCACCGCGCATATGCTGTCCCGGCTTCCGAAAAACAGCACGGGAGAAATACCGCGGCGGGATACTATCGTTTCCATCGCCTGCTCGGAGTAGAGAACATCGCCGTAGAGAAAGCACATATCGCCTTCTATGAGCTCGGCGGTGAAGCGGTCTATCTCCAGCACATTGTTTTTCGGCTCATAGCGCTCGGCGCCGTCCACCGAAAGTGCGGCATCGTGTGAGGTGATCATGACCTCGGCCGAGCTGTCGTATCTGTGCACGAGACGAACGGTGCGCTCAAGCAGAGTTTCACCCTCAATGCGTATACAGTGCTTGGAGTGCCCCATGAAATTGTTCCACCGGCTGCCCTTGCCGTCGGCCATTATGACATACTTCATTTAATTATCCCGTGCTCTCGATAAAATTCGCCCAGTCTGCCGTAGCGCTGGGGTCCCCAGAGCTGAATGATGTTGACCCCCGAGGAGGTGTTTGCCTCTATGACGGTGAAGCCGTCGTCGGTGGGAAGTATGTCCCACGCGATTATGTCGAGATAGGGGAAATTGCGGCTTGCGTCCAGAACTCCGGTCTTTATCTCCTCCCAATTGGGGACGGTCACGCCCTCTATGGGCGCGCCGGTGTCGGGATGCGTTTCGTAAACGGTGAGGTTGTGCAGCGTGCGCGCATGGCTCATTTTGCCCGATGCGATATCAACATTGGCAACGAGCCCCCCGCGGCTTCCGTTATCGACGGCGCCCGTCCATGCGGCGCCTATGCGCTGAACGGCAAAGCACAGCTCAAGCTCCTTCGTATCGGCTGAGCGCAGGACTATCATGCGCAGAGTGTTTGCGGAATTTGCATATATCCTGTTGAGGTATTCCGCCTGATGCGCATAGGCGCAGATGAGCCACTCGTTATCGTGCTCAAGCCGCGCCTTAAGCTCAGCCTCCGTGTGCGGCTCGTCGTTTAGGATGATGCCGTGGCCGTTGTATTTCACGATATAGACGCCCTTGCCCTTGCCCGCGCGCACGGGCTTTACCACGAAGGCACCGGTCTCGTGCAGAAGCGATATCAGATCGTCATAGCCGTTTATGGCTCTGCCGTTCATTCCGGCTAGGCGCTTATCCTTCTTGACGCAGTATATCTCCGGCGTTTTGCAGTAGCGCTCCACTATCTGTGTGAAAACGACCTTATTGTTGAGCATTTCGCTGTACGGGTCGTTTATGCGCCGCGAGCGGTACCAGTCAAACTCGGAAAGATACTGCTTTTTGTCGTTGTGCTTAAAGTCGTACATAGCGGCCTGATCGACCATGTAGCCGCCGAAAATGCAGTAATAAAGCCTTGTGTGGAGCGGGAGCTTAAAGTGATTGGGCGCAAACAGTATCCTCACTATCCACAGTACCATCAATTTGATTTTGGCGAGCAATATGCTCAGAAATCGCATCATGTTTATCTCTCTCCATGCAGTCGATTATAA
The DNA here is from genome assembly GCA_963640555.1 of Phascolarctobacterium succinatutens. Taxonomy (GTDB): domain Bacteria; phylum Bacillota; class Clostridia; order Oscillospirales; family Oscillospiraceae; genus F23-B02. The sequence goes on along the minus strand of CAVHZB010000058.1, from coordinate 8,743 downwards.
GTCCGGCGATCTTGTCGGTGGCTCTGCCGTTCTGATCGGGCAGATACTTGCGGCAGAAGCGCCGGTAGTTATCCATGTCGTATTCGCCGCTGTCTATAGCGTCGGCGAGCTTTTCCGGATCGCGGAATATGCAGTCGGGAAATTCGTCAAAGAGCTTTACATTGAGCCCGTTGTGGTCAAGGTAGTCCTCGTAGTCAAACAGGTAAAAATATACGGGCTTGCCGAGCAGCGCCGCCTCTATCGTTATCGCGGAATAGTCGGTTATAACACAGTCGCACACCGACAGTATCATCGAAGTCGGTATGCCCGGACAGGTGAGCGCGGGCGCAAGGTTATCCACAACGAGAAGCTGATTGGGGTGGCGCTTTATTATAAGCACCTGACTTCCGTCGAAGTGGAACGCATCCACAAGCTCCTTGGGATCGAGCGCCTGACCCTTGCGGAAGGTCGGCGCGTAAAGCACTATCTTCTTTTTGCGCAGGGTGGGATAGATATCGTAAAATTCGCGCTCGGCGTCCTCGACGCCCTCGCGCAGCTTATCCATGCGCGGCAGGCCGACATTGTAGAGGATATCGGGCTCAATATCGAACGAGGCGCAGTAAAACGGATTGAACGCCCTGCCGCCGGCTATCACGACATCGTAGTTGCGGTGCATGCGCATCTGGCGCGCTATAATATCGCTTCTGCCGAATTTTTTGCCGAGCGACTGGTAGCCGGATTTTTTTATCTTGCCCATTGCGTGCCACATCTGGATAACGGCGAGCTGCTTTTTGTGATGCAGCACCGAAACCGCAGGCCAGTAGGAGTCGAGCACGCAGACGCGTGCCGTTGCGAGGTGGTACATGCTGCGCAGGGTCGCTATCGAGTAAGAGAGCAGATTGCCGATGCCCCTGTCTATGCGCTTTGTTATCATGACTATTCTGACATCGGGCTTGAGCTCCTCAAGCCGGCGGGCGAGGAAATCAAAATCCTCCGTAACGGTGTTCGACTGGCGGCTGAGGAATATGACCTTGTTGCGGTCGGTGGGGAAGAGCTTCAGGAAAAAGTAAATGAAGTTCATGACCCAGCGAAGCAGAGTTATGGCTATTTTCATAATGCCCCTCCGGTGTATGTATCGGCACAAATCGTCTTAAAATTTAAAATCAGCCTATTATACGATTAATCCGCCGTTTTGTCATCACATAAATATTAACATTAACAGAGCCTTCTGCCTTGACGCTTGAGCTCAAGCTTATGCATGAAATAGGCGTGAACATTCCCGTTATATGTCGGATAGCGGTGCAGGTCCTGATGCGTGTTTATCTCCAGTATCTTAAAGCCGGTGTCCGTTATGACGACATCGAAGCCGAGATATTCAAGCGGACTTATATACCGGCATATCTCCGTGACGGCGCTCACGACCTCGTTCCAGTGCGGCAGAGTGCCCTCTATGGCGGTGCCGGTGTCGGGATGCACGGGACAGGGAGTTATGATATGCTCCTTTATTACCTCGGCATCATGGAAAAAGCCGGTTTTTTCGTCGACATAGGCAAAAACGCCGCCGGAGCCTATATTATCCGTAAAGCCCGTGCTCCTTGTACCGATGCGGAAGTACGCGTTTTCGATAACGGGATCAAAGCCGGTGCGGTTTATGACCATAATGCGCACCGTGCACGCGACCTCGCTGTAAATTTTGCGCAGGTCGCGGTGCATGACGATGTACTCTGAAATATTATAGTAATCATCGAGCCCCGAGAGGAAGGCAAGCATTGCCGCCTTGTCCATCGCTTTGCCGTTTACCATATAAAGCTCCCCATCATATTGCAGCTTGTAAAAGCCGATGCCGTGCGAGCCGACGGTGGGCTTCATGGCAAGAAGCTTTTTATCGCGCAGGAGCGCCAGCAGCCCGTCAAGGCTGCGGGCGTATTTCTCCGGACAGTCGGGCATTTTCAGAAGCTGCTGCCTGCCGCTGCGCGGCACGATGTGGTAGTAATACTCCGGCAGATACCGGCGGTATTTGTCAAGACAGTATCTGAGCGTCACCTTGTCCCACAGCAGCTTGCGGTAGTCGTTGTTGAGGGGTCTGAGCCATTTGTAGTCCCGGTCGGAGAGAAAGCTGCGGAAGTTTTCCTCCGTAAGCCCGTACTGCTTTATGCGGTAGGATAAAAACCCGCGCTCGTGCGCCCATTTTTTCTCGGCGCGCGTTGTGAATTTGTCTCGATCGTCCTCGCGCAGAGCCTTTTTCCAGCCGCGGTACATATAATCCATGAAGCCGTGCCTTTTGGCCCTGAGGCTCCACATATACCGGTCGATGATCGTGAGAGCCCGTTTAAATCCGACGAACCTCGGCTTTGCGCGGCGCTTTGAGAGGATAAACTCCGCCGTTTTATCGTTAAAATGCTCGAGATATGTAAGGTCGGCACCGGTATCGACGCGGTGGATCCTGAATCCGCCCTCGGTAAGATACAGGGCAAAATTCAGATACTCAAGCTCCGGAAACTCGGCTGCGATGCCGCGAAGCTGCGCCGTAATGCCGTCAAAGTCCGCGATAACGCCGCCGTCGTATTCCCCATGCTCCGAAACGGCGCTTATCTCGCGGTTTTGAGTGTACCAGTTCTGCGGCACGCCCTCCTGCGGCTGCGTGAGCATGGAAAACAGAAGCTCCGGTCCGTCGCCGCCGTTTAAAAACGCTATATGCACGGTGGGGGCAAAGGTCGGGACCGTGCGTTCGGCAATGAGCGTTCCATCGGGCGCGTTCAGGAGCCTTTCCCTCACCGCCTCCGGTGCTTCCGGTTTGCCGTCTATCGCATATTCGCCGCTTCGGAAGGCATAGATGTGTTCCCTTGTCCTGACGGAGCTTAAGGCACTGCGCACGAGCACCTCTCCCTTATCGCGGATAAGCCGCATAACGGCGTCGATGCTCTGCTCGGACGAGCCGTCAAGCGGGAGCACGAAGCGCTCGCCGTTGCGCGTGAGCAGACTGTAGTAAAGCTCGGGCAGAAGCTCAGAATGCCTGTCGAGAGCATAGCGCATCGACAGCATATCGCCGAACAGCTTGTCAAACTTCGCGTCAAACGGCAGAAGCGAGAAAATGTCCTTATCACTCATGCCGATGTTGTTTTTTCTCTTGTATTTTTTTATGCTGTCAAGGTACAGCCACTGACCGGCAGTGGCAAAGGTGAAGCCGCGAAACAGCAGCGCGGCGCTTTTTATAAGCCCTGAAGCCCGCATAGATGCCTCCGTTAAGCAATGTATCCGCCGCCGATCGACAGGCGTATACTCTCCCGTTGGTCGACGATACTGTCATATCATTATACTATAAGCGCCGTGCATTAGCAAATCCTTATATTTAAACGCTGTCAGGATTGAATTTTGTCGGGTATTGTAATATAATACGAAAGTTAAAATGGATATTTGCGCGTAATTCGCAGCATAGAGAGGAGCGGCAATATGGGTATGTTCGCAAGGATAAAACGGGAGGCGTTTATCCGCCCATGGCTGAGACAGGGCTATTCAAGGCGCCTTGCCAACTCATATTACAAAAGAGTGTGCAAAGATCTGAAGACCGATAACGGCGTTTCGGCGGCGGATAAGAAATGGGCGCACGAGCATAAGTACTTCTCCGACAGCATCGCAAAGTACGACCTTAAAGGCGCTCCGGACAAGTATATAACCGATCTTGATTATATGTACCTCAAGCCCTTCAACAACAGCTTTACGAAGTGGGTGCGGGATCTTGTCACGACAAACAAGGTGCTCATAGACTACCGTGAGTATCTGCCAAGGCTGTATTTCAACATCATCGAGCGCGAGGGCAAAAAGGTGTTTTTGCCGATAGACACCATAGAGCGTGCCTACGGCGAGAATTACGACGATTTCATAAAGCTTCTCGATGAAAAGGGCGAGCTTATAATAAGACCCGACCGTTTTTCGGCTTACCGCAGCGCGTATAGAATAGTGCGCACCGGCGATGACCGCTACAAGCTGTATGAGGATGAGATATGCCGGGTGCGCATGGGCATGCACGGGAACGATTATGACAGAGACTATCTGCTCAGCGAGGAGCTTCCCGAGGATCTGCCGGAGGAGTTTGTGCCAAACCCCTGCAGGAGCGGCAGCTATGACAGAGGCAGCCTTTATGAGCTCATCTCCACCTTTAAGTACGGCTATGTGATAGCCGAGCCCTACAGAGTAAGGTCTGAGGATATGGGCATCATCCGCATATATGCCGCCAACGAGAAGCTCAGGGATACAAAGCTCCTGGACTTTTATTACACCAGTCTTGACGGCGATAAGGTAAACTGCCGTGCCGTAACGCCGGACGGAATGCTCGACGGTGCAAGGATAAGGCAGTGGGACGAGATATGCCGCACGGTGAGTGAAATTTCGCATTTTATAAGCGAGATCGAGTATTTCTCCGTCGGTGTTATCCTAACCGAGGACGGCTTTGTAATTGATTCTATCGACACCAATCCCGAGCTTCCGCCGATAGCGCACAGCGAACGCCTGAATGACTATCTGCTCGCAAGGCTTGAGAAAAAGCGCAAAACGGTGGTCGTAACGCGCGAAAAGTGGTTCAAAGCGTTTAAAGACAAGCGCTTTAAGGCGTTTGTGCGCAGATTCTGCCGTCCGGGCATACGCTCGTATATGCAAAAGCTCTGGATGACCTCGGTGTGGGACGATCTGCTGCACAATAAGGGAGCAACTCTCGGGCAGAAGCTGTGGTGCTATAAGCGCGGGTTCATGTCATACAGAATAAAGCAGTATGGGCTCACGAAGGATAACTGCAAGGACTTCCTTTCGGATTACCAGTACCACTGGCTCAACAGAATAAACAACGGCTATCAGGTCTGGATAAACGACAAAACGACAACACGGTATGTGTTCGAGCCGTATAAGCAATATTTTGCAAAATATTATTATGACATTATAAAGGTCGAGGGTGAGACCTGCATAAAGGCGCTTCAGGACATTCCCGAGGGCTACGGCGCATCGTTTGAGGAGCTATTCAGGCTGCTGCGTCAGGAAAAGCTTCTCGCACTCAAGCCGTCCTCCGGAACTCACGGCGACGGGTTCTACCGTATGGAGTATGCCGGCGGCAGATACCTCATAAACGGCGAGGAAATGACCGAGGACGGGATAACGCGGATGATAGAGTCGTTTAAGTCGATATACATTATCACCGAGTACCTGTTCATGCACCGCGAGCTCAGAAAGATATATCCCAATTCCGTCAACACCATCCGCGTTGCGGTCGTGAACCAGTCGGCATACGAGCCGAAGATAATGCAGACCTATATGCGCATCGGCTCCTCGGCAACGGGCTTTACCGACAATGTCGGCTACGGCGGCATATGCGCGAAGATCGACATACCCACCGGTCATTACTACTGCGCGGAGCGGATAATCGACCACAAATTCACGCCCTGCCCCATACATCCGGACACTGGAGTTGAGATAGAGGGCACGGTTCCCAACTGGGAGCTCATGAAAAAGGGCATAACCGATATATGCAACTTCATGCCGGAGCTTGAGTATCTCGGCTTTGACATTGCGATAACCGACGACGGATTCAAGATAATAGAGATAAATATACATCAGGACCTGCACAAGGTAGCCGAGCATTCCGAGGAGTTCAAAAAATTCTTCCGCGATAAGCTCGCGCTCAAGGCGCAGAAGTACGGACTTAAAAAATGGTAAAGGAGCAACGAAAATGAAAACCATAGGATTTCTTATAAGCCATAAAAACGGCGAGGGCAGGCGCGCACTGCTGCCCGCGCAGCTCGGTGAGATAAAAAATGTGGATAAGCTGTATTTCGAGGAGGGCTACGGCAATGCAGTCGGCGCTCTCGACGAGGAGTACCGTGCAAAGGGCGCTAATATCGTTTCCCGCGAGGAGGCGCTTGCCTGCGATATCATCACCGATGTCAAGCTCGGCGATGCAGACTACCTCGATGCGATATCCGACAGCAAGATCATGTTCGGCTGGGCGCACGCCGTACAGAATATCGAGTTTACAAGCGATATGATCCGCAAAAAGCACACCGTCGTCGCATGGGAGGAGATATTCGAGCACGGCCGGTATATCTTTTACCGCAACCGCGAGGTCGCAGGCGAGGCGGCGGTTATGCAGGCATTCCGCTACTGCGGCAAAATGCCGTATGACACGCGTGTTGCCATTCTCGGCAACGGTCAGACGGCAAAGGGAGCCATGCGCATCCTGCACGGTCTGGGCGCGAAGGTCGATGTCTACAGCCATCGCCTCGAGAAGCTTTTCCGCAGAAATATGTTCGACTACGATGTGCTCATAAACTGCGTCATGTGGGATACCTCACGCACGGACAGGATAATCTATAAAGAGGACCTCAAAAGGATGAAGCCCGGAACGCTTATAATAGATGTGAGCTGCGACCCGTATCTCGAGATAGAGACCTCCCACCCGACAACGATAGACGACCCCGTGTACACGGTCGACGGCGTTGTGCACTATGCCGTGGACAACACTCCGGCAATGTACCCCATCACCGTTACCAAGGTGCTCAGCGAGGGACTTGCAAAGTATATCGACACCGTCGTTGAAAAGAATTTCGACGAATATCCCGAATCGCTCAAAAGGGCGACCGTTATAAAGGACGGCGTTATCCGCGACGAGCGTATCGCGGAGTTCAGGAAAAACAGAGGAGTATTCTGCGAGTAAACGGAGATATGACATGACTGACGGCTACGGCAGAAAAATCGAATATCTGCGCATGTCCGTGACCGACGGCTGTAATCTTCGCTGCCGCTACTGTATGCCGCCGGACGGTATGGCGGAATGCCCGTGCCGAACGGCGATGAGCACCGATGAGTTTGTCGAGATAGCCCAAGCTGCAGCCGAGCTCGGTATGAAAAAGCTGCGCATAACCGGCGGCGAGCCGCTGGTGAGAAACGATATACTTTCTCTTGTGCGCGCCCTTGGCAGGATAGACGGCATTGAAGATATGAGCATGACGACAAACGCAGCGCTGCTTGCCCCGTGTGCACAGGAGCTGTATAACGCCGGCATACGCCGGATAAATATAAGCCTTGACACGCTGGTTCCGGAAAAGTATGAGCAGATAACCCGCGGCGGCAGACTCGCGGATGCGCTGTGCGGCATACATGCCGCGCTCGATGCGGGCATGAGTCCCGTTAAGCTCAACACCGTTTTGATAGGCGGGTTTAATGATGACGAGATAGAAGCTCTTGCCGAGCTTACGCTGCGGTATCCGGTGCAGCTTCGGTTCATAGAGCTCATGCCCATCGGCAACGCGGGGGATTTTCCGGAAAACGCGTATCTGCCGAACGGTGCCGTGCTTGAACGCCTGCCGCAGCTTGTGCCGGTACCGAGCGAAAAGCACGGTGTTGCGCGGCTGTTCAGGCTGCCGGGCGCAAAGGGCGAGGTTGGGCTTATAAGCCCGTTGAGCAGCCATTTCTGCGCCGAGTGCAACCGCCTGCGTCTGACTGCCGACGGCTGCCTGAAGCCGTGCCTGCACTCCGCGGAGGAGCTGCCGGTACGCGGGCTGCACGGCGAGGAGCTGAAAAGAGCGATAATGACGGCAGCGTCGCACAAGCCGGAAAAGCACGGCGCGCTCTCGGCGACCGAGCGCAGTGAGGCGCGGCGCAGCATGTACCGTATAGGAGGCTGAAGGATGGCTAAGATAGCTGCAATTTGCATAAGCGATGTGCGCGGGATACAGAAGCATGAGATACCCGCGGCGCATCTTCGTAAGGACTGGGGCATTGAGGGTGACGCCCATGCGGGAAACTGGCACAGGCAGGTGAGCCTGCTTTCGATCAACAGCGTCGCAAGGCTTCAGGAAAAGCTCAGCTTTGAGCTCAGGCACGGTGCCTTTGCGGAGAACATTCTCGTTGAGGGCATGGCGGTGCACATGCTGCCGGTAGGTACCCGGCTGCGCATAGGCACTGCGCTGTGCGAGGTCACGCAGATCGGCAAGGAGTGTCACAACGACTGCGCGATACGCAAGGCCGCAGGAGACTGCGTTATGCCGCGCGAGGGCATATTCGTGAAGGTCCTCGAATCCGGCGATGCCAAAGCCGGAGATGAAATTACGATAGAAAGCTGAAAAGCAGCACTCCCGCACCGGTGGTCGCGGGAGTGCTGCTTTAACATTTGTGCCGGCGCCGTAAATTATTTGTCCAAAGCCATGTCCATGAGCGCCTGCTTTATTCTGAATACCTGAGTTGCCTGCGCAACGGTGAGATCGTCGAGCTGCTTGTTGAGCCTGTCGATGGCATCCATCTGCGATGCCGTGAGTCCCGCCGCCGACGCGGGCTTTTTCTGCGCGACTATGCCCTCTGCCTCGTGACGGGCATCTTCGATTATCTCCTCGGCGCGGCGCCTGGCATCCGCCTCCGCACTCTCAGCGCGCTTCTGGACCTCAAGCAGAAGCTGAGCCATTTTTTCCTTGGAGGCGTCTATCTGCTCAAGCTCGGCGCGCAGCCGCTCGTTTTCCTCGATGAGCTCGCGCGCAGCCGCCCTTATCTCAGTCATTTTTGCATCGACCTTGCCGGCGTTGTAGTACTTCTGCTTTGCTATATCAAAGCTTATATCGTTGAAAAAATCCATCGTCACCGTCATATCGGACCTCCGCTGAGCTTTTATGGTGCCTATCCAATATATCAGAATTGCATAAATATTTCAATCAGGTTTTTACGGGAGAAAAGCGGCATTTATTATAAAAGTGTTGACAAACTGTGAACTTATTAATAAAATATTAATAAT
>CAVHZB010000057.1:0-17470 GCA_963640555.1 Phascolarctobacterium succinatutens | reverse complement strand
GATGTGCAAAATGTATAATCAGAATGTAAAAATAGAGAACGGAGAAAGAGATGTCTATAAAAAATGAGCTGATATTGTCATATATAAAGGAACTTGATGCGGGTACAAAAATATCCGTGCGCAGGCTTTCGGAGCTGCTTGATGTCAGCGTAGGAACGGTTTATAAGGCGATCAAAAGCGCCGAGGCTCAGGGACTTGTAGTTACGAAGCCAAAGTCGGGCACCTTCAGAGTTGACGCAGCCAATTCCGGCGAGACGGAACCGATGAACTTTAAACGAATGGCAAAGCTTCTCGGACTAACGATGATAATAGAGCCCGCCGATGCCGGCAGGGATATTGCCCGCATAATAATATGCGACGGCAGCGAGCAGCAGATCAGAAATGCGCTTTCCGGCGGCGATAACTCCGATGTCCTGTGCATAGTGGGAAACCGTCCGGAAGTGCATGCACTTGCAGTTGAAAACGGTGCTAACCTTCTCCTCACCGGCGGTGCGGGCGCGGAACCGCTGATCCTTATACGCGCCGAGCGAAGCGGACTCGGCATCATGAGCGCAATTCAGGACAGTTATACGGTCATGCAGCTCATGGAAAAGGCACGGTGCGCTGCCGCGGGTGAGCCCGATGAAGCTCAGGACTGGATGAAAACTCCGAATTATCTGTTTACTAATGATGTTGTCGCTGACTGGCATAAGCTTTGCGAAAGCGTAGCGCCGGGCATACCTTCGTATCCGGTCGTTGATGAAAATCTTAAGCTTTGCGGGACGCTCGATGTGCCGAAGGCCTTTGCTGCCAATCCGTCGCAGCGCATATACGGTATAATGCGTCATGATAAGGATGTAATGCATTTCGATGCGCAGACGCCGATGCGCCGCATAGCAGAGGAGATGGTGCTCGCCGGTTCAAATCTTGCGGCAGTAACGGACGGAGACAAAATGAGCGGCATTATCGACGCAAGCGATCTTCTCAGATACTTCATGTTCTCCGGCAGGAATGGCGAGGCTCCCATGTTTGAGTCGTTTCTCGAAAGCGCCGATGTTACGGATGACATCAATGAGAGATACTATAAGATAAGATTGCCCAAAAGCGGCAGGGAGGATGCCTCGGAGTTTACGCTGCCTGTGGTATTAACGGCAGCGATGAGGCACGCATCCGAGCTTTTCGATGGTGAGTGCGTTATTGAAAGCGGGACCTTCTTCGCGTCTAAAACCATCGAATGGAACGAGAGCCTTATGCTTTCAAGCAAGCTTACAAGACGCGGAGAGCATGGGTGCACGCTTGAAGAAGAAATATTCGATGACGGCTATTCGTATACAAAGGCCGTTTTGATGTTTACGGTGAAGCAGGGAGAATAGGGAGAATAAAAAATGTACATGTTCAATGAAGAAAGACAAAAGCTTAAGGATGAGGTCGCCGGATTTGTCGCCCGTGAGGTCATGCCGGAGGCACAGCAGATGGACAACAGAGGAACCTTCCCGTCCGAGCTCATACGGGGCTGCGGTCAGCTTGGCATAGCCGGCGAAAAAATGATGCGTGACGGCAGCTATAAGGCATTTGAAATGTGCATTGCACTTGAGCAGCTTGCCCGCGGCAGCGCGTCGTTGGCGCTGTCGATCGTTCCGCACTATCTTGCCTGTGAGATAATGAACGCAGCGGCATCTCCGGAGCTGAAGCGCGATGCTTTAACGCCCGGCTTTGCTCTGAAAAAGCTGTTTGCGTATGCTATAAGTGAGGAAAGCGGCGGTTCCGATGTCCTCGGCATAGACACAACGGCTATCAGATACGGCGATGAGTGGGTATTGAACGGTGAAAAATCGTGGATAACCGCAGCGGGAAAGGCTGACGGCTATCTTATTGCGGCGCGTACCTCTCTTACCGGGAGGAGCCGTAATATCAGTCTTTTCTATGTCGATGCGGGAGCTCCGGGACTTACGGCAAGCTGCGACGCAAAAATGATCGGACTCAACGGCTGCCCCACCGGAAAGCTCGTGCTCGATAACTGCCGCATACCGGTCGGAAATATGATAGGCAGTGAAAATCAGGGCTATAGTCTTCTCAAGCCCACGCTCCAGCTCGGCAGACTTGCCGTTTCCGCGATAGCGGCGGGCATAGCCGGCAGGGCGCTGGAGCTTGCAAATAACTATGCCACAGTTACCGGAAAATACGGCAGGAATCTGTCGTCGTATCAGGGAATAGCGTTCATGCTCGCGGAGATGTATTCAAAGCTTGCCGCGTCGAGAAGCATGGTCTACTGCGCTGCCGAGCAGTACGATGCAAACGACCGCCGCGGTGCGCACGATATTGCGGCGGCAAAGCTTATGAGTACGGAGTTTGCCTGCGAGATATGCAAATGTGCCCGCCAGATACACGGCGCAAACGGATTGGCAAGCGACGGTGAAGTCAATCGCTGCTTCCGCGATGCGCAGATGCTCACCATAGCCGAAGGCACATCCGAAATATGCAAGATAATCATTTCAAACGCGGTGATAAACGAGGCAAAGGCCTGAAAAAGCTTAAAAGAAAAGACGGAGCAGTGGACTGATGACCCGCTGCTCCGTCTTTTTTTATATGTTACCAAAATGTTCTTGAATTTTCGCCTGCGACCATCTATAATTGAAAGCAAAGTGGCGTAAAGTGGTGCAAAGTGTATCGAAATAGCACGAATTTCGGAGGTGAGCGCAGTGACAGGCGAATACAGGCACAGCCTTGACAGTAAGGGAAGGCTGTTTATTCCCGCAAAGCTGCGTGAGGAACTCGGAGATATATTCTATATAACACTTTCGATGGATAGTTGCCTCTCGGCATACAGTGCCGAAAGCTGGGGTGAGTTTTCCTCAAAGGTAAACAATATGAGCTATATAAAACAGCGGAAAATGCGGCCGCTTTTTGCATATGCGGCAAGGTGCGAGCTCGACAGTCAGGGGAGAACGCTCATTCCGGCACACCTCAGAGAGTATGCGGGGTTAGGCAAGAGCGTAACGGTGGTCGGCTGCAATAATCATGCCGAGATATGGGACGAGCAGCGCTGGGAAGAGCTCAGCGCAAATGAAAAAACGCCGGAGAATATCGCTGCGGTCATGAATGAACTGGAGTTTTAGTATGTCAAACGAACCTAAACACATATCTGTCCTGATGAACGAATGCATCGAAAACCTTAATATAAAGCCCGACGGCGTGTATGTTGACGGTACTCTCGGCCTCGGCGGACATTCCGAGCAGATACTCAAAAGGCTCAACGGCGGCAGACTTATAGGCATCGACCGCGACAAAAGTGCGATAGCCCGCACGGGTGAAAGACTCAAGGCTTATGCCGACAAGCTAACGCTTGTGCACGGGAACTTCTGCGATGTCGTGCGGATACTCGATGAGCTCGGTATCGACAGCGTTGACGGAATGCTTTTTGACCTCGGTGTATCATCGCCGCAGCTTGATGAAGCTGAGAGAGGCTTTTCGTATATGAACGATGCCCCACTCGACATGAGGATGGACAATACAAGCTCTCTTACGGCATGGACGGTGGTAAACGAATGGGATGAGACGGAGCTCGTGCACATACTCAGGGACTTCGGCGAGGAGCGGTATGCAAGGAGAATAGCCTCCGGAATAGTGCGGGAACGGGCAAAAAAGCCGATAGAGACAACATCGGAGCTTGTAGCTATCATCCGCGGTGCAATGCCAGCCGCCGCGCTGAGAGAAAAGCAGCATCCGGCGAAAAGGAGCTTTCAGGCAATAAGGATCGCAGTTAACGATGAGCTTGGAGCGGTCGGACAGATGATAAAAACGGCACCGGATAAGCTGGCAGTGGGCGGGAGGCTTTGCGTTATCAGCTTTCATTCGCTTGAGGACAGGATCGTTAAAAACGGTATAGCTGCAAGGGAAAACGGCTGCACCTGTCCGAGAGAGGCTCCGATATGCATCTGCGGCTTTAAGCAGACACTAAAGAGCGTATACAGAAAACCGATAGTGCCGGGAGAGGATGAGCTGAATAACAATCCACGCGCAAGGAGCGCAAAGCTCAGAGTGGCGGAGAAAGTGTAGGCTTATCTATGAAAAATATCGATGCGGCGTATGAGTACGGTAAAAAAAGCAGAATAGTGCGCAGAAAATGCCGCGGCTTTCCGTCGCGGGCGAGAAAGGCGTTTTCGGCGGTGCTTTTGCTGATCCTCGCGCTGGCGGCGGCAATACTTTCGATAGAGCTTTTGATGTACCGTGCGGCACTTACGGAGCAGAACAATGTGAATGTCATGCTCGAGGAGGAGCTTGAGGAGCTCAATGAAGAAAACCGGCACCTTGCCATTGAGTACGAGCAGATGATAGACCTCGGAGAGCTTGAAGAATACGCAAAAAACGAGCTCGGCATGTGCACAGCGGTGCAGAAGCAGGCGGAGATAATAAAAACGGAAACACAGGATAAGGCACAGATAGTCGAACGGGACGGATAAGCTGCATATTTCATTCAGCGGCAATATAGTATTTATCAATACATATTTGTTGCGAAGGAGCAGCTATGCGCAGATCCGAAAACATTAATTTAAGCAGCAGTCCGAGCAGAACCATGCTTCGCCGCACACTATTTCTCATGGCAGTGTGCGGCATACTTGCTTTTTTCATTATAGCGGCGAGGCTGTATGTGCTTCAGATAAGAGACCATGATAAATATGAGGAGCTCGCTATAAGTCAGCAGCTCAGAGAAACCGGCACATCTGCCGAGCGCGGTACGATATACGACTGCAATATGAACATTCTCGCCATGAGCGCCAATGTGGAGAATGTCTATCTCAGCCCGGCGGAGATAGCAATGTACAATGAGGATCCGGAGCTCATAGCCGATGGACTTTCTGAGATACTGGGGCTGGACCGGCAGGATATTCTCAAAAAAACCGAGAACAACGGCTCATGGTATGTCACCGTTGCAAAAAAGATCGAAAAGGAAACGGCCGATAAGGTCAGAGCCTTCAAAAAGCAATACGGTCTCAAGGGCGTCCGCCTTGAAAGCGATACCAAGCGATATTACCCGTATTCGTCGCTGGCCTGTCATGTGATAGGCTTTGTGGGAACGGATAATTTCGGACTCGACGGCATCGAGGCACAATACGATTCCGCTCTGTGCGGCACGCCGGGCAAGTATATGCGCGCAACGAATGCCTATGGGACGGATCTGCTTTTTGATCGCTATGAGGGCTATATGGGTGCCGAAAACGGTCTTGACCTTGTAACAACGATTGATCTTACAATACAGCATTATGTTGAAAAAACGCTGTATCAGGCCGTAGAGGATTACGACATTCAAAATGGCGCAGGTGCCATTGCAATGGATGTGAAAACGGGTAAAATACTTGCGATGGCATCTATAGGCGGGTATGATCTCAATAATTTTCTCGATATAAGCGATGAGGCAAAAAATGCCGTTGAGCAGGCACCGACGCAGAATGAAAAGGATCAGCTGCTTGCCGATGCTCAGCGTCTGCAATGGCGGAACAAAACGGTTTCGGATACATACGAGCCAGGCTCGACCTTTAAAATAATAACCCTTTCAATGGCACTCGAAGAGGGAAGCGTCGGTCTTAACGACAGCTTTTTCTGCAGCGGCAGCGTTCAGGTGACCGGCAGAACGAATCCAGTGAGGTGCTGGAAGACAAGCGGACATGGCTCGCAAACGCTCACACAGGCGGTGCAGCATTCGTGCAATGCTGCATTTGTGAACATAGGACTTCGCGTGGGTGCCGAGGCGTTTTATAAATACTGCGATGCATTCGGGTTTCTCACCCTTACCGGAGACAGCACACAGCAGCTGACCGCAAAAACAGGTATTGACCTCGGCGGAGAGAGCGGCAGCATATGGTGGAGCGAGGATGTATTCTACAGCGAAAAGAACAAATCCCAGCTTGCCGCGGCATCATTCGGGCAGACCTTCACCATAACCCCGCTCCAGCTGATAACGGCGGTAAGCGCCTGTGTAAACGGCGGTTACCTGATGCAGCCGTATGTCGTGGAAAGTTTACTGGACGCGGATGGGAATACGGTGTATAATCGTAAGCCGACCGTTGTGCGTCAGGTGATAAGCGAGGAAACCAGCAAAACCGTCTGCGGTATCCTTGAGCAGGTCGTCGGAGATCCGAGCGACGGCACAGGCAGAAACGCTGCCGTCGCGGGCTATCGCATAGGCGGTAAGACCGGTACCTCCGAGAAGGTCAGCTTTGAGGCGCAGACTGGCAAAAAGGAATATATCGTCTCGTTTATAGGCTTTGCACCGGCTGACGATCCGCAGATAGCAATACTTGTTCTGCTCGATTCACCCGGTACCGGCTCGGGAGTGTATGTCTCCGGAGGTCAGATGGCGGCGCCGACAGTCGGTAAAATGTTCGCGGACATCCTGCCGTATATTGGCGTTGAGCCGTCGTATGACGATAGCACCGAGAGCGCTGCCGATAGAGCGGTACCGTCCGTTAAGGGGTTTGAATTGGAGACTGCAAAGCAAAAGCTTGCCGAAGCCGGATTTGAATGCAGGGTGATAGGCGATGAGGGCACCGTCACCGATCAGCTTCCCGCATCGGGAGCTGTTATTGCAGGCGGAAGCACGGTGATACTGTATGCCGGCGCAAGTCCGTCACCGGAGCTTGAAACGATGCCGGATATAAGCGGAATGAGCTATTCAGAAGCGGCGCAGACCCTGAGCAAATATGGATTGTTTATAAAGAGCAGCACATCGGTCAGCCGACCGACGGCACAGTTCATCTCATCGCAGAGTGTGAAAAGCGGTGCGTCGGTCAAGCACGGAACGGTGATAGAGGTAACGCTCCTTGCAAATGATGAAAGCATGCTCGGAAGATATTAGGTAAAGGATGATGTACGATGAGATTATCGGAGCTTATAAAAGATATAGGCGTCACGCAGTTGGCTGCCGATGCCGGCTGCGAGATCGGAGGGATCAGCTATGACTCCCGCACGACAAAGCCCGGAGATGCCTTCGTTGCAATATCCGGCTTTGAGACCGACGGCTATAAGTATATACCGTCTGCCGTAAAAAACGGCGCTGCCGTTATTATCTGTGACAGAGTGCCGCAGACGGAAACCCCGTATGTCCTTGTAGATGACTGCCGAAGGGCACTCGCATTGGCAAGCGCAAACTTTTTCGGTCACCCCGCGGATGAAATGAGCGTTATCGGAATAACCGGCACAAACGGAAAAACGACAACTACTTATCTTCTCAAGCATATGCTTGAGGCGGGGCTTGGCGCAAAGGTCGGACTTGTGGGAACAAACGGCAATATGATAGGTGACGAGTTTATCCACACTGAGCGTACAACGCCAGAAAGCTTTGAGCTTCAGAGACTTTTCCGACAAATGGCAGACGCCGGCTGTACCCATGTCGTCATGGAGGTATCGTCCCATTCGCTCATTTTGAACCGCGTTGAAGGGATACGCTTTGCTGCCGGCGCTTTTACAAACCTCACTCAGGATCACCTTGACTTTCATCATACAATGGAGGCGTATGCCGAGGCTAAGGCAAGCCTGTTTACGATGTGCGGTGTCGGCTGCATCAATGCCGATGACCCTTGGTCGGAGAAAATGCTGTCGGCAGCGTCGTGCAGGGTCCTTACTTATTCGGCACTATCCGACAGTGCAGACCTTTTCGCGGATAATATAAGCCTCACTGCGTCAGGCGTTTCCTTCAGCGCACATTATAATGGCATATCCTCAGATGTGAGCCTTGCCATACCGGGGCAGTTTTCGGTTTATAATGCGCTCAATACCATGGCGCTGGGGCTTGCCCTCGGCATGAGGCTTTCGGACTGCGCCGATGCGATGAAAACCGCGCACGGAGTAAAGGGCAGGATGGAGCTTGTTCCCACCGACGGAGACTACACGGTTTTAATTGATTATGCCCACACGCCGGATGCGCTCGAAAACGCGCTTAAGGCACTTCGCACGACAACGAACGGGAGACTGGTCGTGCTGTTCGGCTGCGGCGGCGACCGTGACAGGACAAAGCGCCCGATAATGGGCGCAATAGCTGCCGACAATGCAGATCTTGTGATTGTGACGAGCGATAACCCCCGAACGGAGGAGCCGCAGACCATAATCGACGAGATACTTGTCGGACTGCGTGGGAAAGAAACTCCGCACGAGACGATATGCGACAGATGCGAGGCAATTAAATGGGCGATTGACAATCATATGCCCAATGATGTAATATTGCTTGCCGGCAAAGGCCACGAGGACTATCAGGTCGTAGGTCACGAAAAGCACCACATGGATGAACGCGAGATAGTCGCACAACACATAGAGAAGAGGAATAAAACATGACGCTGAAGCTGACTCTGGCACTTGTCATGGCGTTTATAACCGCCGTGATAGTGGGTAAATTCTATGTCCCATGGCTGGTGAAAATAAAAGCGGGGCAGGAGATAAAGGAAAACGGACCTACATGGCATATGTCAAAGTCCGGAACACCCACGATGGGCGGCGTTATCTTCATAAGCGCCTGCATTCTCGTATGCCTGACGGTTGGCTTTGAGTCCGTGCGCAGCGGTGATTATACGCATATATTCGTCTTACTTTTCGCACTCGTTTTCGGTGCCATAGGCTTTCTTGACGACTGGGAAAAGCTGCGCAAGAAGCAAAATCTCGGTCTGAGTGCAAGGGCAAAGTTTTTGCTCCAGCTTGCTGCGGCACTCGTGTTTGTGCTGCTTCTCAGAAAGCTCGGCTATCTCTCGACACGGCTGTATGTGCCGTTCTGGAACATTGAGGCAGATATTCCGGAGGCCCTGTATTTCGTTTTGGCTGCATTCATTATTGTAGGCACAGTCAATGCCGTTAATATAACCGACGGAGTTGACGGGCTTGCAACCGGAACATCTCTTCCTGTATGTATGTTTTTTGTTGTTGTCAGCTTCATGTGGGGCGAGAGGTACATGGCTCTCGGTATATTTGCATCGGCCCTCCTTGGCGGACTGATGGGCTTTCTTGTTTATAACTTTAATCCGGCCAAGGTCTTTATGGGCGATACCGGCTCGCTGTTTCTCGGCGGCGCGATAGCGGCACTTGCATTTGCATATGATATGCCGCTTATTCTGATAACTCTCGGCATAGTTTTTATAATCGAAACTTTGTCGGATATAATACAGGTGACATATTTTAAGCTCACTCACGGTAAGCGCGTTTTTAAAATGGCGCCGTTTCACCATCACCTTGAAATGGGCGGCTGGACGGGAAAGAAGTGGAAAGAGAAAGAGCTTTTCGCGCTTTTTACTTCCGTGTCCCTGATTTTTGCAATAATTTCATTCATAGGAGTATATAATCGTTTCCAGCTCTGATAACGGAGGATGTGCTTATGCGCTACGGCGATGCCGGACTCAGGATAAGGGAAACGAAAGATAAAACGAGACGGGCGGGTATGGATATATCCTTCCTTGTTCTTGTAATGGTTCTGCTGACCATCGGGGTGACGATGGTGCTGTCGGCAAGCTTTGCCCGTGCGTATTTTGACCCCGGGGGAATTACAGGCGGCGATCCTGTATACTACTTCGTCAGGCAGTTTGTATTTGCCGTCCTCGGGGTAGCCGCAATGATAATATGCTCACGGCTTCCGATCGGATTTTATAAGCGGTTTTCTATACCCGTGCTTGCCGCCGCGATAGTGCTGCTCATGCTGGTGCCTCTCGTCGGCGTAGACGCAAACGGTGCCAAGCGCTGGATAGGCTTCGGCGCGTTTACGGTACAGCCGTCGGAGATCGCAAAAATTGGCGTTATACTGTCGTTCGCGGTGCTCATATGCCGCAATCGCGGCAGGATGAAGAGCTTCAGATACGGCATTCTTCCTTTTGCGGCAATACTGATGCTCATTGTTGCTCTGCTCGTACTTGAGCCGCATTTTTCGGCATCAATAATCATTGTTGCCATCGGAGGCATTATGCTTTTTCTTGGCGGCGCGAGGCTTGTATGGTTTATAACCGCCGGCATAGCCGCAGGAGGCGGCATCGCCGTGCTGCTCACGCTTTTTCCGTATGCGTCAACAAGGATCACCACATGGCGGGACCCGTTTGCATCGACCTCGGACGAGGGTTATCAGATCGTCCAGTCGCTGTATTCGATAGGCTCCGGCGGGCTCACCGGTCTGGGACTCGGGCAGAGCAGGCAGAAATATCTGTATCTGCCGGAGGAGCACAATGATTTTATTTTTTCCGTCGTGTGCGAGGAACTCGGCTTTATCGGCGCGCTGCTTATACTCACGCTTTTTGCACTGCTTATCCTTCGCGGCTACTGGATAGCACTGCACGCCGCCGACAGATACGGCTTTCTTGTAAGCGCGGGTATAACAACGCTTCTTGCCGTTCAGGTCATTTTGAATGTCGCGGTCGTTACTAATCTTGTGCCGTGCACCGGCATTTCTCTCCCGTTTTTCAGCTACGGCGGCACTGCGCTGCTCATGCAGATGGCCGAAATGGGTATAGTGCTGAGTGTTTCAAGAGGCATCCCATGCAGGGGAGGATGAGATATGAAAATAATATTTGCCTGCGGCGGCACTGCGGGTCACATAAATCCGGCAATCGCCGTTGCCGGCAGGATAAAAGAGCTTATGCCCGACAGTGAATTCCTGTTTATCGGCGCAAAGGGTCAGATGGAGACCGATCTCGTGCCGCGGGCGGGATATAAGATCGAAACCGTGCGAGTGCGCGCTCTCAGCCGTGATAAAACGCTCGGCGGACTTTTCCACAACATAAGTGCTGCATGGCACCTTGTCCGTTCGACGATGATCGTAAAAAGAATAATTAAAAGGTTTAAGCCGGATGTCGTTGTCGGCACAGGGGGATATGTCTGCTATCCGGTGCTCAAGGCTGCATCCATGCTCGGCATACCGACGGCGGTCCACGAGAGTAATGCGGTTCCGGGTCTGACTACCCGTATGCTGTCGGGGATAGTTGACATGATAATGCTCGGCTTTGAGGACAGCCGAAAGTACTATAAAAATCCCGAAAAAACCGTGGTCACGGGTACTCCGGTGCGCGGTGAGTTCTCAAAATACTCGAAAAAGGCGGCAAAGGCAGAGCTCGGCATACCGGTAGATAAGCCGCTTGTCGTGTCGGTCTGGGGGTCGCTGGGAGCGGCCAACATGAATGCGGCAATGTGCCGGTTTATAAAGCTTGCCGGCAGCGATGCGGGCTTTGCGCTCATCCACTCCGCCGGCAGCGAGGGTTATACCGAAATGGTGACTACGCTTCATGATATGGCTCCGGATTACGAGAAAAACGGCATGGATGTGCGGGAATATATTTACGATATGCCGAGAGTCATGGCGGCGGCCGACCTTGTCCTGTGTCGTGCGGGCGCGTCAACTATCTCGGAGCTTACATATATGCATAAGCCTACGATATTCGTGCCGTCACCGTTTGTCACCAATAACCATCAGTACAAAAACGCCAAGGTAGTCGAGGATGCCGGCGGAGCGCTGATATTCGAGGAGGGCTGGTTTGAGCCTAAAGAGCTGCTGGATGCGGTGAAAAGGATACTTTCATCGCCGGATGAGCTGAACAAAATGTCGGCAGCTATGGAGAAGCTCGCGATGCCCAAAGCCACGGACATGATATGTGACAGAATTTTCTCCCTTTGCGAAAGTAAATAACAGATCCGAACCTTGCGGCATAGAATGGCATGATTTAAGTTCTTTCTGCGAGGTTTTTTTATGGCAATATGGCATATAAACGGAGGAAAGCGTCTTGAAGGCGCGTGCTTTGTACAGGGCTCCAAAAATGCAGTCCTGCCGATTTTGGCAGCCTCAATAGTGTGTCCGGCAGAAACGGAGCTTATGAATGTGCCGCTGCTGAGCGATGTTGAAGCGTCGCTTGCAATACTGCGGCAGCTCGGCTGTACCGTCCGGCAGCAGGATAATGATGTATACATAGATTCGCGCTCGGTAACATCAAATGAGATACCTAAAAGCATGATGGAGAGAATGCGTTCATCTGTGCTGTTCATGGGTGCATTGCTCGCAAGGTGCGGTGAGGTGCGCATGACGGCACCGGGAGGCTGCAGGCTCGGCGCACGCCCGATCGACATGCATATCGCCGCGATGAGAGCTCTCGGAGCAAGCGTGGAGGAATACGGCTGTGAGATAATCTGCAAAGCGGATAGACTCGTGGGGAACCGTATAAGCCTGCCTTACCCGAGCGTTGGCGCAACGGAAAATGCAATGATAGCCGCCTGCGCCGCACAGGGAGAGACCGTAATATCCGGCGCTGCAAAGGAGCCGGAGATCGAGGATCTTCAGGAATATCTGCGAAAGGCGGGGGCTTATATGACCGGTGCCGGAACATCTACGATAACCATATCCGGATTTTCACCTGAACGGCATATAGGCCATCGCGTAATGCCGGACAGAATAGCTGCCGCAACGATCCTCTGCGCAGCGGCAGCTGCCGGCGGCGATGTTGAGCTGCGCGGGATCGATTTCAGACAATTTTACCGTTTGCAGCACTTCCTAAAACAAAGCGGCTGTGATATAATATCCTCAAAACGCAGTATGAGGCTTGTCTCCGACGGAAGACTGTCGGCAGTCGGCAGGGTTTCTACCGGACCGTATCCTGAGTTTCCCACCGATATGCAGCCGCTTCTGATGGCGGCACTGTTAAAGGCCTCCGGCAGGACCGATTTTATAGAGAATGTATTTGATTCCCGGTTTGCGCATGCGAAGGAGCTTGTGCGCTTTGGTGCAGATATTTCCGTGGAGAAGCGCAGGGCGTCCGTCTGGGGAGTAAAAAGCCTCTCCGGAAGCGTTGTCAGTGCATCCGACCTTCGCGGCGGTGCGGCAATGATCATCGCGGCATTGTCGGCGGAAGGCGGCAGCATCATAGTTGACAGCGGGCACATCCGGCGCGGCTATGAGTTTTTAGATCACAGGCTCCGAGCTCTCGGTGCCGATATATTTATGGAGTTGTAATATGTCCAATACAAACGATTATTACAGAAAACGCGAGGATCCCTATAAACCCAAGCTTAATCGCAATGTAAACAGACCGCTTACATTTTTTCTGGTCATTGTTGCAATAATATTTATAATGAGTCTGTTCTTCACGGTCTCGCGTATTGAAGTCAGAGGAAACTCCCGATACACCGCCGAGGAGATAATAACGGCTTCCGGCATTGAGGAGGGAGATAACCTGTTTTTCATAAACGGGATCGCCGCCGGAAGCCGCGTTGCGGTGAAACTTCCGTATGTGGAAACGGTTCAGATAAACAGAGGGCTGCCGAACCTTGTCGTAATTGAGGTCGTCGAAAGCAGTGCTGTAGGCTGTGTCAAGGTAGGCGACGAGCTCTGGTCGGTAAGCAGCAGCGGAAAATTCCTGAGCAGCATATCTCAGTCCGACAGCGAAAATATTGCAATGATAAGTGGGATAACCGTTACCGAGGCAGAGGTCGGCGAGCATATAAGCGCCGGAGAGGGAGAGAGTGCAAAGCTCAGCTACCTGATCGACATTCTGTATCAGATAAAGGCGAGGGGACTTGTCGGCAAGGTGACGGCAATTGACCTCAGCGATGCCGCAAATCCGACATTTGTCTATGACGGGCGGTTTCTCGTAAAGCTCGGTGCCATGGACAATACCGAATATAAATTCGGTAAGATGCTCTCGGCAGTTTCCCAGCTTTCGGCAGATGATGCCGGTACGATGGATGTTTCGACCGAAGATAAGGTTATTTTCAATCCGAATTAATACTTTGTTTACATAGCAGTATAAAAATCTATTGACCAATCGTCAAAAAAGTTATAAAATGTTACAAGATGCGAAAAGTGACTTTGGCTGATGCCTGGTCTTTCTAAATAACTGTACTGGAGGAAATAAAATGGATTTCAAAGCCGAGGTTGGCCCTGAAAATGTCGTGACTATAAAGGTAGTTGGTATCGGCGGTGCCGGTAATAATGTCGTTAACAGAATGGTCAAGTCCGGAACTCAGGGCGTTGAGTTCATAGCCGTAAACACCGATAAGCAGGCACTTGCCGTTTCCAGCGCCGATCAGAAGATCCAGATCGGCGAGAAGCTGACTCATGGTCAGGGCGCAGGCTCCGATCCCGAGGTTGGCAAGAAAAGCGCCGAGGAAAGCCGCAATAACATTGCCAAGGCTGTAGAGGATGCCGATATGGTATTCATCACCGCCGGTATGGGCGGCGGCACCGGCACCGGTGCAGCTCCTACGGTTGCCGATATTGCCCGCGAGGCGGGTATACTGACGGTCGGTGTCGTCACCAAGCCCTTCAAGTTTGAGGGTAAGCGCCGCATGGATCAGGCAAACGAGGGCATCAAGGAAATGCTCGGAAAGGTGGATTCTCTGCTGATAATCCCCAACGACCGCCTGAAGTACGCCACCGACCAGAAGGTCACTCTGGCAAACGCTTTTGAAATTGCCGACGATGTTCTTCGTCAGGCTGTCACCAGCATTTCCGATCTTATCAAGAACACCGGATTTATTAATCTCGACTTTGCTGATGTTACCTGCATCATGAAGAATGCCGGCTTCGCTCACATGGGCGTAGGTCGCGCTGCGGGCAAGGGAAAGGCGGAGGATGCCGCGCGCATGGCGGTCGCAAGCCCGCTGATGGAGACCTCCATAAACGGCGCGCACGGTGTGCTTATCAATATTACCGGCTCGGAGGATATGGGGCTTGAGGATGTTGAAGCGGCCGCAAATCTCGTTCAGGAGGCGGCGCATCCCGATGCAAACATTATCTTCGGTGCAACATTTGACGAGTCCATGCAGGATGAGATCCGCGTGACCGTTATCGCTACCGGCTTTGAGGAGGCACCCACCGCAAAGCAGCCCGCTCAGCCCGCGGCAAAAGCGGAGCCGACCTTTGAAAAGCAGACCGGTATGTTCACGGCGGCATCGGAAAAGGCTGCCGAAAAGAAAAGCGAGGAGCCTGCAAAGTCTTCCGGTGAGGAAGACCCGTTCGACAGCATTTTCAAGATCTTCAATGCGAACAACTGATCAAGTGAAATTCAAAAAACGAGGAGTTATCAAGCTCCTCGTTTTTGCCGTTTTTGCTATGTTTTAATTGATATATTTATCAATAGCCGTGTTCAGCTCCTCGATAAACTTATCGTCGCCGGTCTCGACGGCATCGGTTATGCAGTGCTCAAGATGATCCTTGAGAATAACGCGGGCGGTGCTGCTCAAAGCCGATCTGACAGCCGCCAGCTGTATCAGTACATCGGTGCAGTCGCGCTCCTCCTCAACCATACGCTTAACGGATTCAAGGTGCCCTATGGCGCGGGCAAGTCTGTTTATGACCGCCTTGCTCTGCGTGTGCGTGTGGGAGTGGTTGTGGTGTGGGTGCTCTTGCTCTGCATGCTCGGCTATATCCGGGCACGGTGCTTTCTCGTGACAGTGTATGATACCGTCGCCGTGATCATGGTAAAAGCCGTCGTCTGGTCTGTGCATAGTGCAGCCTCCGAAAAATTCATTATGACTACATAATACTTTAAAAGAACTGAAAAAGCAATCCCCCCCGAACCGTTTACGGCTCGAGGGGATAAGGCTTATAACTATTTGCTTATTTTCTCTGCGGCTTCCTTGAGTGCTTTTATTGCGATCCTGCCGCCGCGCTTTGCCATGCCTGCAATAAGGTGAGGAGCTATCTTTTCGACCTTTGGTGAAACGAACTCATCCACCCATACGAGCTTTATCGCGTCAAACTTGCATTTTGTTGTGCATATGCCGCAGCCTACGCAGCGATATTCGTCGAGGACGACCGCGCCGCAGCCGAGGCAGCGCTCGGTCTCGCGCTTTAGCTGCTCCTCGGTAAATGTTCCGCGCAGATCATTCATGGTGCCCTTTGCCTTATCGGCTCCTGCATCCGCAGCCTTCTGCCTCGGGATAGCGTCATAGCCGCCGAGTGCAACAGCGGCGCGGCTCTTGTCGAGCGAAGTGAAAATGCGTCTGTCGCGGCCAAGATTCTGCGTTTGACCGGGATGAACATATCTGTGAATGGAGATCGCACCCTCCTTGCCCGCAGCTATCGCATGTATAACGAAAGACGGACCCGTCACGACATCGCCGCCGGCAAAAACATCCGGTTCACCGGTCTGATACGAAAGCTCGTTTACCATCACACAGCCCTTCTTGTCGAGCTTCATTGCTCCGAGGTCAATGCCGCCCCAATCTATCCGCTGTCCGATAGCGCCGATAACATTGTCAACATCGAGTATCTCATACTCGCCGGTGCCCACGGGTGCCCGTCTGCCTGATGCATCGGGAGCGCCGAGCTCCATTTTTTCGACCTTCAAGCCATTGACTGCTCCGTTTTCGCCGATTATCTCTGCAGGTGCGCGCAGGAGCGTAAGCTTAACGCCCTCGTTAAGTGCGTCCTCTATCTCGTCAGGGGCAGCTTTCAGCTCATCGCGGCCTCGGCGGTAAACGAGCATAACATTCTCGGCGCCGAGTCTGACTGCACTTCGCGCAACATCGACAGAGACATTGCCGCCTCCGATGACCGCCACGGACCTGCCGAGCTTGGGTGCCTTGCCGGTGAGCGCTGCGCGCAGAAAGTCTATACCGCCGTAAACGCCGTCGAGCTCCTCGCCGTCAATGCCGATTGGACTGCTCCTCTGAGCACCTATCGCCATGTAAAATGCTTTGTATCCCTGAACTCTCAGCTCATTGAGACTTATATCCCTGCCGACCTCAATGCCGGTCTTAAACTCAACACCGAGCTCGCGCAGAACCTCGATCTCGGAAAGTACCACATCCTTTTCAAGCCTGAAGGTGGGGATGCCCATGGTCATCATGCCGCCGAGAGTATCTTCTTTTTCAAAAACAGTCACCGGATAGCCCTTTACCGCAAGGTAATATGCACAGCTCAGACCTGCGGGACCTGCTCCGATAACGGCGATCTTCTGCGGGTACATTTTGCCTGTCTGGTTGAGTATCGAAGGCACAAAGCGGTGCTCGGACTTCATATCCTGCTCTGCAATGAATTTCTTAATATCGTCGATGGCGATCGGATCGTCAATATCGCCGCGGGTGCAGGCATCCTCACAGAACTTCGGGCATACGCGGCCGCAGATGGCAGGGAAGGGGTTTTCCTTCTTTATCAGCTCCAGCGCGTCCTGATATCTTCCGAGAGCGGCAAGCTTTATATAACCCTGAACGGCAATGTGAGCGGGGCAGTTTGTCTTACAAGGTGCAGTACCTGTTTCAACGACATTCTCGCGGTTTTCGCGCCAGTTTTCGTTCCAATGTTCTCTTGTCCATATCTTGTCGTCCGGAGTTTCCGAGACTCTTATCTTAAGCGGTTCTGTAGAGCACAGCTTCTGTCCGAGCCGCAGAGCGTTCATCTGACAGTTTTCAACACACTGACCGCAGGCAACACATTTTTCCTTGTCAACCTGCGCGCGGTAATTTGATTTCATTATGGTGGCATCGTTAAACAGTCTGCCGCCGCGCAGCGACAGGCAGGAGCACTCGCAGCAGTTGCATATGC
>CAVHZB010000056.1:0-10394 GCA_963640555.1 Phascolarctobacterium succinatutens | reverse complement strand
TCACCCCACTTGTTAGACATTGTATCACATTGTCTAACAAATGGGGTGCAGTTCAGTCTTGTGACCTGCTTTTTTCAGCTTATTTATTCTTCTTCGTTCTGAGCCTTTATCTCGTCAAGCTCGCTTTTCAGGGCTTCATTCTGAGCCTTCAGCTCATCGAGCTTTTTGTTCATCGGCGCAAGCTGGCGCTTTAATTCGCCCGCAACTATACCCTTGTAGAACGAGTACTTTCCGGTGACGCTCACCGCGCCCATGACAACGGCGGCTCCTCCTGCTACTAAACCGACCTTCTTGAGGTCGACCTTGCGCATGACCTGAATAACGGTGCGCTTATTGAGCTTTCCCTGCTGAAACAGCTCCAGCGCTGTTATCTCATCCGGCTGCTTTTTATCGGCAATAACATCGTATTTTGCAATAACCTTCTTTTTCATAACATTGCCTCCGAGTAATTTATTTGCCCTTATTATACCACTGCCGAGTCATTTTTCAAGTATCTTAAATTACAAAAGCCTCCGATATCGGAGGCTTTATCACTTCATTTATTTACTTTACGGGTATTTTTATCTGCTGCCCGACATAGATGATGTTGGGATCGGAAATGGAGTTGAGCGAGAGTATCTCCGCTTCGTTTTCTTTATAATCGACGCCGTAGCTCCGGCATATGCCGGCAAGCGTTTCGCCGTATTTCACGATGTGCGTTTTATAGCTCGACTCCTCAAGCAGCTCGCTGTATTTACCGTTGAGCTCCTCTATCGTCTCGCTCTGCCGGCTTATGGTCTCCTCCTGTACCTGAAGCCTGTCCTCAAGCTCCTGCTGTGTGCGCAGCTGGCGGTTATACTTGACGAGCATAACGCCGGTGAAGACAAGCGACGCTGCCGTCAGTACCGAAAGAACAGCCACTGCGGTTCCTGACCCCTTTGGCTTATCCTCAGCCTTCTTCCTGCGCCTTTGCTCTATCTTTATGGGCTTTCCGACCTCGTCATAGATGTAAAAGCCCTTGAGCCTTTCTATCTTGCCGTTTTTCCACTGGAAGAAGCCGCGCAGATCCTGTACGGGGTCTATCACATACGCCACCTGAAACGGCAGGTCAAAGAAGTTTTCCTGAATAAACAGGTCGTAGTTCGAAAGAAAAATTCCATAGCTCGGATGCGTGTGCTGCCAGCCCACTATCTTTTTATCGGGGTACAGCTCGTCCTGCTGCTTGTGCACATAGTCCCATGTCTCATGGGTAAAGGTCAGCGTAGATGCAGAGGCATCGGTGTACTTTGCCTCGATATAGCTCGAGATCATGACATTTATCGCACCCAGCGTCTCGCAGTACTCGCCGAGGATTATCGTGCCGCGCTCGTGCTCGACATCTACCCTTGCATATTTTTCGAGCGCCTTATAAACATCCTGCTTTATATAGACCTTGACATCGTCGGGGCTCACCTCTCCGACTGTTATGAAATTCATCGGGAGCTTTGCCTCAGGGCTTTTCTCATCGTCGGTATCTAAAAGCTCAATCTCAAAATCGTCCATTCAGTCTACCTCCGCCGCGCTCACAGGAGCAAAAGGCATACGACGACATATACGGCAGCACCGATCACTACGGCATTGGTGCTGGTCGAGCCGTTTGTCTGGATATACTGCGTTTTTGCAGGCTCGGCAAGCATTCTCACCTGTGCCTCATGCTTTTCTATCTGCTGCATATACAGGTAGTTGCCGAACATGCCGATGAGAATATAGGGCACTATCATAATGGCAGCGGCATTGAACAGCACGAGCATTGCCGCCGCAGCGAGAAGTCCGGCACCGTAGCCATACATCTTGCGGTAGAGCATCCAGAACGGCGAGACAAGAAATGCGCACCAGTTCCAGCTGATGTTGCTGCCCTGACTTTTCATCTGGCTGAATTTCTGTATATAGTACTGCGCGTTATTGCCGATGAGCCGCTCTCTGTCGCCGCTCATATATGCTCCGCCGCCGTAATATTGCTGCTGAGGCTGTGCCGCCGGCTGCTGATACTGCGTATACTGCTGTCCGGCAGTGTACGAATAGGTGTTCTGCTGATACTGCGGCTGCTGAGGCGGTATCTGCTGATATACCGGCTGATACGCCGCTTGCTGAGGCTGCGGCGCGGATACCGGTGCGGAAGGGGAAGCCGGTGAACCGCAGCTTCCGCAGAAGGCATTACCGGGGATTATCGGCGCTCCGCAGCGCGGGCAGAAGCGGTTTGCGGATGGCTCCGCAGTCGGTATGAGAACGGTCTCACCATCGCCCGGCGCGGGTGCCGCCTTTATCGTTCCGAGGCAGCCAAAGGTTGTGCAGCCCTTGTTCTCTATCCAACACTCCTTATGGTGCGGCATCTCACACTCGCTGCAAATTACTATATCGTCATCTTCCTTAAATTCGGTTTTGCAGTAAGGGCAGACCTTGCCGATGTATCTATCCGTATTTTCCATTTACATTAACCTCCGATATTCTGCGTTGGTTCAGCACTCTCGGCAGGTGCTGCCGACTGCTCAGGCTCGATGACGGTCTGCTGACCGAATATCATATTCAGGTATAGCTGATGCTGCTCAACGGTGTTTTCAAGCCGGTCTATCGCCGCTTTCTGCGTAAACAGCATGAACATCATGACCATCATCACGATCGCCATGACCGCACAGGCGATCTTCAGCCCCAGCGTAGAGCCTCCGGCGGGCGCGGGTTCTGGCTCCGGCTCCTCTGCCACCGTTATCCTTGTGCCGGTCTTGTCGAAGACATAAAAGCCCCTGCACCGCTCTATATTGCCGTTTATCCAGAAATAAAAGCCCTCGATGTGCTGTATCGGATCGACAACATAGGCTATCTGATCCTCGCCGTTAAAGAAATTCGACTGAATGAACTTATCGTACTCAGACAGGAAAATGCCGAAGTCGGGATGCGTGTGTATCCAGCCGAGTATTTTCTCGTCGGGGTATTTTTTCTGGAGATCCGCGTGGATCTGTTCCCATGTTTCGTGCGTGAATTTAAGCGTCGTGGGCGTTGCCTCGCAGTGCTTCCCCTCGATAAAGCCGTCGATTATTATATTGGTTTTCCCAAACTCCTCGATAACGCGCCCGACGAGCACGCCGCCGCTTTCCGTGGTGGTTTTATCCTTTGTAAAGCGGTGTATCGCCTTATAGGTGCGCTGGGATATGTAAATATTCTTATTTTCCTCGATATGCTCGCCCATGGCCACAATATTCTGCGGCAGGGCATTTTCCGGCACGGCTTCGGCTGCCTTTTTGCCGGTCTTGTTCTTCTGCTTTTTTGCCATAACTGTTACTCCAATATATCAATGTCGAAATCCGTCCGCTCCTTGGGATCGTATTGGGCATTTATATTCTTTCTCTTTCTGAACACCAGTACGACTATCAGAGCTATGTTCAAAAGCACCGATGCGCCAAGCGCACACCAAAGTATAACGCTGACTGATGCGCCCGACCTTGCGGGCGTCTCATCCTCGGACGGTACCGGCGATGCGCTCTGCTTCGGATCGTCCTGCTGCGGTGTGAGTGTGCCGTCTATCGTACCGCTGCCGGTGAGGGAAATGCCGCTTGCCGTCAGGAAGCTTTTAACGGTATCTATAGGTATCGCAAGTCCTATGCCCTCGCTGTCTGACATTTTAAGCGAGTTCACTCCAACAACGCAGCCTTCGTCATCCAGCAGCGGTCCGCCGCTGTTGCCGCGGTTTATGGCGGCATCGGTCTGGATATACACCTTATCTCCGGCCGTGCGCTCCTTGGACGATATAACGCCCTTTGTCAGCGTATACGCCATGCTGTTGGGCGCGCCGATGGCATACACATCGTCGCCGGATACAATCTTGGACAGATCCGCCGGCTTTATCGGGGTATACGATGCGCCGTCTACACCGATAACGGCAAGGTCAAGCTCCTCATTGATCGCCGCAAGATAGCCCTCGGTCATATTGCCGTCGTGGTCGGTCACATATATCTGACTGCCGTCGGAAATGACATGGGCATTTGTTATTATCGCATTTTCGCCGAATGCAAAGCCGCTGCCGAGCGAGTCGCCCGACTGCAGAACAAACACCGAGTCATATGTTTTTTCGGCATCGAAGCCTATCGCAAGCGCGCCGAACGAAAAGGAAAGCAGTATCGCAAGCGCTGCCCCTCCTGCAAACAATGCCTTAAAGAACCCTCTCACGATACTGCCTCCGAATTATTTAGAATTAAACACCAGAACAGAGTTGCCTATTGCTATGGCGTCGCCCTGTCTGAGAATATGCCGAACTATGCGCTGTCCGTTTACGATGGTGCCCATGGGCGTGCCTCTGTCAAACAGTACATATTTGCTGCCCTCGAGCACGATGTCGCAATGGTGCGGTCCGACAAGCTTATCCTTGAACAGAACGATGGTGTTCTTACCGTTGCTGCCGATGCTCGTTGTTCCCGCAAATACGAGGTACTCCTTACCCTCGAACTCGCCGCGGATGACCTTGAGCCATGCCTGCTTTGCAAACTGCTCGAGCAGACCGATACCCAGACCGATGAGCAGTCCCATGATGATGATGCCGACCGCTCTGCCGCCCGTGCCTGTGTCATTTTCGCCGATGACTATGAGCTCGGTCACATAGTTAAACAGGAATCCGCCGACGAAGCCGCCCGCGAGACCGCCGAGCGCACAGAAAAGCACTCGCTTTTTCTCCGGCCGTATCAGACCTACGGAAATGCCGACGCCGAGACCCATTACAGCCCAGCCGAGACCGCGGATGAGAGCCGCAGAAATATCGGACGCTTCGTCGGTGATCATCGACGAGTACATCCACTGTGCAAGATAGCCGCTCACGAAGCCGATGGCGAGCGAGAGCGCCGCACCGATGGCTGCATACTTGAGCGCATTATCCTTCGAGCCGTAGAAAATGCCCTCGCCTAAGCCCATGAACAGACCGAGTCCGCAGGCGATAAATGCCGAGAAGAAGGCAGAGGATATGCGAATGGAGTTTCTGATGATCGACAAGGCCTGCTCGGTGGGCAGATCGAGCATATCATATATGGAGTGGTAGCCCATCCAGCCGAGGACCGCGTCGGAGCTCGTCACATCGTCCAGCAGCTCCTGAAGTGCAAAGCCGACTATGCCGCCTATGAGCGCCCACAGAAGTCCCTTCATGAAAACGGTTTTGAAGTTCACCTTGCCGCCCTTTACCATGCCGCCGTGGGAAACGGTCTGCATGCGCTGTGCGGTGGGCACAAATTCTATACCGGCAAGCTCCTCGGGAGTTATGTCAAAGTCATTGCCGCTTTGCTCGACCTCCGTCTTATCCTCGCCGAGAGGCATAGTCATTTCCTCTTGATAGCCGAGATATGCCGTCCCCTCCGCGTTGTCGAGAACGGCGGTGCCTTCCTCGTCGAAAAGGTCTATATTGACCGTATCCTTTGCCGAGGCGTAATCGGCGATATTGAGCTCCACATTTCCGACCGGAAACAGGTGCTTATTCTCCATTGCCCACTTTGCCGCGTCAGCCGACAGAGGACTGTAGGAGTTCCACGACTTGTACTGGATCATGTCGCCGATATTGATGATAATATCGCTCAGCGACTCGCCCGCTCCCCAGATATCGCCTATGCAGATCTGCCCGTCGCGGAAATTGGGGTGCCATATGGGTGTCAGTATCCTGCACAGCGGCTTATAGCGCGGGTATTCGGCGTGGAGCGTTATCTCGACCTCGTGTCTGCCGAGTGTTTCTATCCGTCCGTCCGGCAGCAGGTAGATGCCGTTTACGAAATATGTAATATGGTATTTCTCCGGAGGCGCCTCGCCTATCGGAGTTACGATTATGTTTTTATGTCCCGCGAAGTCCTTCATGACCTGCTCATAGTCAGAAGCAAGGCGGCGCATTCTTGCGGTCATTGCCATTTCTTTTCCCCTTTACAGTGCGCTGAACACTTCTTCCTCGTCAGCGGTAAATTCATAATACTTTGCATCCATGCCGACCCTGCCGCAGACTATATGCAGCGGCGGTATGCCGAGCTCGGCTAAGGTCTTATCGAGATAAGGCTCATCGCCGCGGACGGTGTGCACGGTGTCAAACTGCATCATAGCGCCGCACTTGGGGCAGACGAGCATGTCGCCTCTGAGCTTGTGCACGGGCTTAAACAGCTCCATATGCTCTCCGCAGGTGCACGATGCCGTAGTCGCAATATCGCGGTCGAAGTCAACGACTGCCTTTTCACCGAGCTCTGCGCGGACGCTTCCGAGCAGCTGACCGAGGGTCGTTGTCCTTACCGACCACGGCTTTTCGATGATTGGCTCGTAGGTCTCGTGGCTCATGCAGTCGGGCTTTTCCTGATACTCGACGACATACGAGTCGTGCGTGAGCCCGTTGAACACATAGCCCTTGCCCGCAAGCGTGGGCAGACCGCGGTCCGAGTGGAGGAGCTTGAGCATCTCCTGCACCTGTATTCCCGCTATGACCGACGACGATGTGGGCGTTGTGGGTATCTTGCCCTGCGACATCTGCTCATGCGTGAGCAGTGCGCACGACTTACGCTTGTTTATGAGCATCCAGTCTGTCTCGGTCATGGTACACTCATAGCACGCGCCGTGACCGGGCACGAACACGCGTGCAAAGCCGCTGAGCGCCTCTATTGCACCGTCTATCCACGGCTTGTCCACCTTATAGCACGCCTGATTTATCGCAAGGCGCGCCTCGCGGTTATCAAGTCCGCCCAGAACGACATCCATCCTGCGGAAAACTCCGAGCCCCACATCGTCGATAATATTGGCTATGAATGCCTTTGCGCTGACATCGGGGTTCATTTCCGTCGCCCGCTCCGCCGCGACCTCAGCCTTAAAGCGTCCGACATCGCTGCGTCGGTAAAGCACCGAGCGGGTGAGGTTGGTGTTCTCTATCCTGTCCATATCATAGATAAGGACTTTTCCTATACCCAGCAGCGCGAGATTTTTTATAAGCTCGTTGCCGATAGCTCCCGCGCCGACGACCATGACGGTCGCGTTTTTAAGCCTGTCCTGATCCCACCACGGTATGAGCCGCAGACGGCTGTAGCGGTCTTCTTCAAAATCGGCGCTGCCGAACTCTATTGTTTCACTCATTTTACTTCTTCAGCTTCAGTGCGAAATAGCAGGCTATCGCAACACCGAGCACGATAAGCAGCGAGCCGACGCCGAAATTCATTGCCTCCGTAAGTGCTCTGACATTATATGCGGTATCCGCCGCGGCGTTCTGGATGCCGGTATAAGCGTCGCCGCCGTAGGACTTGGATGAGACATACACGCCGGTGTCCTTGAGCATGGTGACTATTCCGAGAATAACGGAAACGACACCGGAGAGAATGCCGATGAGCGGTATGATCTTGGAGTTTTTCTCCGCAATATTGCCGAGCTTGTCGACCGTGCTCACATATCCCGCGCCCTGCACGGGAGCCGCGGTGTACGGCTGCTGGGGAGGTACGGTCGCGTCAAACGCGGGCTGCGCAGGTGCAGCGTCGAGCTTTGTGCCGCATTTTACGCAGAATGCGGTGGTATCCTCGTTTACCGCGCCGCAGCTTGCACAGGTCTTTGCGCCGGCGGTTATCTCCGGCTGGAGGCGCAGAACATCGCCGTCCTTTATGCCCGCCTCTGCCAGAGTCTGCGACTCGAGAAGCTGGCGGCCGGTGACCTTGTGGATAAACTTATAGCTTATGGGGTTGCCGTCCGGTCCGACGGACGGGAGCTTTATCTTTTCAACGAGCTTTACCATTATGATGCCGCATTTTATATCGTCGGGCAGACCGACCTTCTGCTCCTTATTGCCGGTAGCATCAACTATAACAACATTAACCTTTCCCATGCTTAATCTCCTTCTGTTACATTTACCGCAAACGGAATGGTGACCGGGTCGATGGTCACGCCGTTTGTGATGACCGTATTAACTCTGGCAACACCTTCGTCGCTGAGCGCTGTGCCGTTTTTGACTGCCGACTCATAGATAATCTCAGTGGCTTTTTCTTGGTACGATAACGAAGAATCAGACTTTGAGTCGAATACAACGCCCACGAACGTCCACTCGTTATCCATCCATCCAAAAACCAGGCGCCCACTACCGATAGAATCTCCGTCTACAAACACCTCAGCATATATGCCCATGATATAAAACATATCACTCGTGCCCATATCCTCGTTGTAATACACGTCCTTAATGTCGAAAGTGTACGCCTTAACTTCTTCAGCCATTCTCGCGGTAAGTTCCGTTATTGACTGCGCTGCAACGCTTTCGATCTTGACCGCGAGCTTTGCTTCGTCGCCGTCAGCTTTCTCATACGCCTCGACATATCTGCCATGCTCGCACAGCGACTCGACCGAGGGGAACAGCTTGGGTATTGCAAAAACCGCCGCAGCTATAGCGACAATGGCGGCGATCACCGCAATTATTATCTTCTGCGGCTGCTTTTTCTTTGCCTCATTTGCCGCGCTCACGCCGCTGTTAAACTGGCTTATCGCGTCGGCAACGCCGGCGTCGATCTCAAGTCCCGCCTTCTGACCGCACTTCGGGCAAAAATCCTGGCCCTCGGAAAGCTCTGCGCCGCATTTGGAGCAAACCTTTTTCGCGGGTGCCGCCTTTGCCGCGCCGCAGCTTGTGCAGAACGCCTGATCCGCCGCCATAGGCGCGCCGCAGTTCGGGCAGCTTTCCTGCGCCTGAGGCATTACCTCGGTCTCCGGCTCCTGAGCCTCAGCCCCGGCTTCGGGCTTCTCCTCCACCACTTCGGTCTTTGGCTCCGCGTCAAGCTGCACGGTCTCAGGCTCCGTGTCAAGCTGCTCCGTTTCCGGCTCAAGCTCCTGATCCGGCTGCACGGAGGTCTGGTCTTCGATTTTGTTTTCCATGCTCTTCTCCTTTTTATTTTTTATTTAATTTTCTATTTCTCTCTTTTGATACCGCTCTCTGTTACGGTATGCACCTTTGGCACGGGGTATAGTCGCCGCTTTCGTATTCCTCAACGGTCATCCGCCGCGCAGTGCTCTTATCCTTTATATAGGCGCAGTCGCTCTCGTGATATCGGCTGCCCTCGGGCGTTATGTAATACTCACCGTAGTATTGGTTCTCGCTGCTTATGACAAAGTATGCCGTGATACCGGCAGCAACGATAAAAATTGCCGCTGCCGCTGCGATCACCCGCTTTTTGTTGCGGCGCACAAGATCCGCGATCCCCGACAATGCGCCGGAGTTGAGGAGATAATGTGCAAATTCGTTCGCCTCGTACTCCTCGGAAACATCGTTGCCGATTATCGGTGCCGTTGTCATATGGCGCAGGAAAATGTGCCCCGTCTCATGCGCGAGCACCATCGCTTTTTCGTCGTCGGACAGATCCTCGTTTATGAAAACGAGCCGCCGTGCAGCGTCGGCATAGGTGAAGCCGCGGGCGTTGAGCACCCGATCAGGTATGTGCAGAGCCTCAATAAGAGAGGCGACAGCATCATCGTTGTAGATGTTATTGAACTCAACGACCGTATAACCCATCCGCTCGATCGCGCGCCTGAGCTCAGCGCAGCCCGGCTTATGTGCTATGCCTGTTTTCTTGCGAAACTGCCTGACCTTCTTTTTAATTTCACGGCCGGTCATTACTGTGCGCACGCTCCTTGATAGCCTTCAGTGCCTTTGCGGCTTTGACATCGTCGGTTCTGTTCGGCAGGTCTGCAAAGCCAACGCCGTCAAACGATTTGATAATGACCTCGCCCGGTGTATTGGTGCATCGGGCGTACTCTATCATTATCATTGTCCTGATCGAGCGCAGCGCCTGCTCGTCAAGCCTGCCGATTATGGTCTGCATGCCCTGTCCGAGCATGAGACCAAGGTCTATCATATCGGGCTCGCCGTCATTAAAGCGCGCAACGATCTCACGCGGAAACGCGCCGACCGATCTCAGCATCTGGTGAGTTTTTTGATTATAGTCATAAAAAAGGACTAACGACAGATATGTGTTCCATGTCATCTCACGGTCGCCGCGCTCTATAGCGCCGTAGGTCTGGCGCGATACGCCGATAAGATTTGCAAGCTCCCCCTGCGAGATACCGGCTTTTGAGCGCAGAGGTATAAGCTCCGGCGTTATCGCAGCGATCAGCATCTGCTTTTCTTCTTCACTAAGCTTCCATTTTGAATTATGCATCAGCCAACAGCACCTCACTTTGCGGATAAAACAGTCAAATATCGTCGATTTATGCTCATGATTATACTATATGTAGCGTCAGTTGTCAACGCATAATACAATTATGAAAAAAAATGTAGGCTGTCAAGACAAACGGCTTTGCATGGTATGGCGCTCAAAACGACATAAAAAAACGCCAAGAAGCCTGAAAGCAAACGCTTTCAGGCTTCTTGGCAGGGGAAGAAGGCTTCGAACCCTCGGCCTACGGTTTTGGAGACCGCCGCT
>CAVHZB010000055.1:10923-24168 GCA_963640555.1 Phascolarctobacterium succinatutens | reverse complement strand
GACCGTACCATACCGCAGAGGTATAATGAAATCTACTGAAAATTTATACTTCCCGATCATGAACGAGAGCTCATTCAACTCGGC
This sequence comes from Phascolarctobacterium succinatutens, assembly GCA_963640555.1. Taxonomy (GTDB): domain Bacteria; phylum Bacillota; class Clostridia; order Oscillospirales; family Oscillospiraceae; genus F23-B02. Next base: position 24,084 of record CAVHZB010000055.1, on the reverse strand, counting down.
TTTATTGTGATTCTTATAATAATTTGCCAAAATCTCAGGGAATTTAAAGCCGTTCTCATTTTCAAACCTATTTATATATTCTTCCGTAATATTGCGTTCCCCTGTATCTCGGGATATGAAACTAAACATAATATACCTCTCCTTACAGCGCCGCAGCCAAATCTCCGAGGCTTTCAAATTTGGCACTAAGCGCGTTAATTTCGGAATACACGGGTCTGAATCCATATGCGGCTCCGGATATTCCCATCTGCGTTCCGTTTAGAGTACCTGCCGTGCTCCACGCCAGTTCTTTCAATTTTTTGGTCGTGTATGTCGGATCGTATCCATAATCCGCATCGAACGGAATCTTTTGATATCCGGTCCCGTTTGCCGCATGATACTGCGCTGCTGAGCCTGCATGTCTAAAGTCGCCATGCACCTTCGTATCAACGAATTGCATCGTCAATTCATTTGTCGATGCATTATAATCGTCTACATGGTGCCACACATGGGTCTTATCACTGCCTTTTCGCATTGACTCGAAGTCAACATCCCAGCCCTGCTCCTTCAGGATTTTTTCAGCTGCTTCATAGTCGTGATCTCGATTCCCCGTCGCCTTGATCCTAACTGATGCCGGTTCGCCCGATTCGTTCCTGAGGATATGACTCGATTCCTCATAATCAATGCCGCCATTAGCGGTTTGTTTAAGATCATCATATCCTGCCGCTTGAGCTTTTTCGTATGGCTTGTACTTATCGTTGTACTCTGCCGCACATTTGTCCGCTGCTTCCTGCGCCTGTTTTGTAGATGTATACTCCTTAACGCCCGCACTCACACCGCCTATAGTGGCATCGACAAATATATGCTGTTTATCGAACGCTGCATCACACGCTGCTCCAAGGTCACCTCCGGTGCTGATCAGTGTACCGGCTCCTCGTGATACAATACCCGCACCCACTTGCGATGTTGCGCCAATCAGTGCATTGGTTCCGATCCTTACAACGCCTGAGGATGAATGCAGGGCAGCACTAATCTGCGCGCTTTTTGACAAGCCGCCTGTAATTGCGTTGCTTGCACCCGTGCCGAGCGCTCCGGTCGCGAACCCCGCTACACTCGCCACGAAGACATCCTTGCCAAAGGATCCCCAATCAACCTTATCTGCATTTTCTATAATATTGCCATACTGAACATACTGAGCCGTCAAGTTGCTCGTGCCGGCCATCACTGCTCCCGATGCCGCTGAAATCAAGCCTACCGCAACAGGTGAAGCCGCCCCGCCTGTAAATCCGATCAACGCAATAGAGCCCACAACACAGCCGACAGTAACAAGCGAATTAATTATTTTTGCTTCTTTCTGTCTTTCTTCATATTCCTTTTGCAGGTCGGCAACATGCTGATTCTCATTTTCTATGGCTTCACTGATCTCATCCGCTTTTTCCTCCAGCTCCTTGGAGACCTTAATGTGCGAATTATACAGCTGCAGAAACGCATTTGATGAAATCAGGCTGTCCGTACTAAACTCTGTTTTATATGTGCGGCTTGATGCGGTCAATTCATTGATGAACCCCGTCAACGCGCTTATCAATTCGGAAGAATAGGTAAAATCATTCAGAGAGTGCCGATTCTCCAGACTCTTGATATCTTGATCAAGCGTCGACAAAAATCTTGATGTGAATTTATGCTCCGCATCGACAGTTGTGACATCAGCGTAAGAAACATAAAAAATGTCCCTTATCTTGCCCAATGCAAAAGCTATTGATTCGTCAATGCATATAGCCTTTTTCCTTGTGCTCTCAATCTGCTCCAAGCAATCGTCAATTTCAGAGGACTTTATAAATGCATGCAGCCCGGTATCAATGTTTGTTTGATAATCATTTTTATATAGCAAACAATTGGTTGCATGAAGAGATATCAGCTCTAAAACCAACCCTATCAGGATCATATGAGTATTGCTGATGTAATTTTTGATGTTGGTCGCTCCCGCCCCTGACATATTGTCGGTATCTACGAGCACCTGAAATTTTTCTTTTACAGCCTTTAGTTCTTCCATCCAGCTATTTGCCTGACTGCCGATGGAATTATACATACTGTCGAGAGCGTCAAAGTCTACAACATATCCCATATTTTCTCATCCCTTGCTCATGAGCCATTCGAAGCAGCAATGTCTTCGTCCATTTTACTCACTTCTTTAACCATCTCAGTTAGGTCCTTAGCATCCCGCAAGACCAAAGCCTGATACAAATCGAGAAGCTTTTTTATAGCCGCATGCTGCGAAACAATTTCCATTGATGTTTTTAAGGTTTTTACATCATCTGTCTGAATGCTCGAATAACCGTCGTTAACCTTTTGTCCGCAATTATCCAGTGACGAGATCTCCCCTGTCAGCGCTTTATTAATTTTGAATTCTGCCAACTTTCTTCTCTCCAATCAGTTGAATAAATTCTCAATTTCATTTGCTAAGCTGTTGATCATCGACCCCAGCCTTCCAAGCAGTCCGAGCTCGTTTAACCGCTGGTTTTCTATTCTCGTTATTTCATCATTCAGCGAATCCAGTACATAGTCTATCGAACCCTTGTAGTATGAATCATTCGCTTCAACCACCGTTTCCATTCGGTAGTCAAAGTCAGAGTATTTAGAGCCCTTCCATTTGTACTTTTTATCTTTCAATCGGCTATCCGTCTTTTTATTGCTTTTGAACTCTTTCTTTAATTCCGTCAAATCTTCCTTGACCGGCTTCAAGCGCTTTAATAAATACTCGCAATTCTCAATGCGGGCTTCGCATGAATTATACTGTGACTGTGCCGCAGATTTTTGGCTAACAAGCTTCTTATATTCCTTGTCATCTTTCATATCTTTGCCCTCTCGTTCTTGATCTTTGCTCAAGTACTATTAAAGCACAATTTACTGCAATTTTGGCTGCCGTGTCTAAACTTGTTTACTTTTCCGCATAAAATGCTGTTTTCAGCTTTATGCAGGAGTTATCCTTGATGTAATATCCGTCACCGAGGTCGATGGGCTTCTTATAATTGCGCATAAGAGCAAGCGGCACATCGAATATCTTCATATTGCTCATATCGTCGAAGTACATGAAATGGCGCTGATCACGAATGTTTTTCATTATTTCGGGCGCGCTGTACGGGATGTTGATATTTTCAATGAATGTTATCATGCATACCCTCATGTTCTTATATCTGCCGACAATATTTTTATACGCGTTGAGAGCGTCAGGACTATTGCAGATGCTGACAAGCGCATCCGGATTATCCACAACGAGCATCAGCAGCTCGGCATCGTCAAGAGCGTTCTCGTTTCCGCTCGCAATGGCATCATAGCGGTCCTTAAGCTGCATATCGATCTCTCTTATATAGCCGACCGCATCCTCCGCGAGCATGCTGTACGCCTTGACATTATCCCTGTTTTTAAGCGATTGGAGCTTTTTGCTTATACTGTCAACGACATACACCTTTGTTTTGTGCGGATACATCGTGTCGAGCATATCCACAGAATATTTGAGCCAATTGTGCCTGCCCGCGCCCTCGCGTCCGGTGACTGCAAGCAGCCCGACGGAGGCAAAGTCAAGCGCAAAGGGGTTGACCGTGGCATAGTCCAGACCGGTGACGACGGAGAAGGGCTCCTCCATGTATCCGCCGAACTGGTCGACCATAAAGTCCTTGGTGAGCGATGCCGGGATAAGCGGTATCCTTCTGGCTCTGGACTGCCTGTTGACTGCGTTTGCATCGGAAATGTACTGGCGTATATCCTGAACTCTGTCGATCTCCTTCTCGCCGTTAAAGGCAAGGTATGACTGGCACTCGTAGTGATTTTTATCTATTTCGACTATACATCTGCCGGGTATGCTGTCGATCCTCTCGCTGCAATGGTCAAACAGCGAGCCGTACTCACCGGAATCATTGCAGTACAGCGCCATTCTGGACGAGAAGTTTGACAGGTATTTGTAGCCTATTCCAGCGGTCTGCGAGTTTGCTATGACGATGCTTACGCCCACCGTGAGTCCCTCGCGGCAGAGGTTCAGCAGCTCGTCATCATCCTGGAAATACAGCTCCTTGAGAGCGGTCAGGTTATCTATCAGCAAAACGATGAGCGGGAGATCCTTCTTGCCGGCTTCCTTATACGCCGTGAATGAGCTGACACCGACTGACATAAGAATTTCTTTTCTGCTCTCGATCTCGCCGTTAATAAGCTTGAGAAGGTTCTTGAGCTTTTCATCCTCGGAGGGGCAGACAACGCCGCCGACATGATTGAGCCTGTCAAAGTTCTTGAGCACCATGGAGGCAAAGTCGATAATATAGATATTCACCTCGTCCGGGGTATATTTTGTGGACAGGCTGCGGATGATGCTTTGCAGCACATTGGTCTTGCCGGTCTGCGAAGATCCGATGATCATGAGGTTGTTGCTTGCAAGATCGACCGTATATACGCCCTGATGCTGGTTATCCGGATCGTCATAAACGCCGATCTCGACATCGTATCTGCTCGGCTCCCTGCCGTTTTTGGGCATAGCTTCAAAATTGATGCAGGTGCTGAGCGACGGCAGGCAAATATCCGGCAGCTTATGCAGCTGTATTCCCTCGCAGTAATCGGAGACATACTTGACGATAGCATCAAGCTGAGTTGCGCTCCCTTCGCCGCTCTTTTTCTTTTTCTGAGAATACACCGGCAGGCGCCTTCCCGACTCGGTGAGCCTGTAGATAGAAAACTCCCTGACATTGGAGTCGTCCGCTTTTTCGGATGCGCCGCTGTATGCCGACTGGAACAGCTCGAATATCTCATTGTTGCCGACCTGAAGATATGCACGACCGGGCTCCTTGATCTCTGCTGCAAGCGGAGATTTGAGCACCTCATTACTGTCCTCCTGGCTCTGGACCTTAAGGCAGAGCTTGAAGCGGGAGTTGCTCCATATCTGCTCATTGACCTGGCCGGACGGCTTCTGCGTTGCGAGGATCAGGTGAACGCCGAGGCTTCGGCCGATACGGGCTGCCGATATGAGCTCCTTCATGAATTCCGGCTGCTCGGCCTTCAGCTCCGCAAACTCGTCAACTATTATTATCAGATGCGGCAGCGGAATATTGACCTCGCCGTTTTTGTATTTTCTGATGTACTTATCAATGTGGTTGACATCGGCCTCCGCGAACAGGCGCTGGCGCTTTTGCAGCTCCGCCTTTATCGACTTCAGTGAACGGTTTATCTCCTTGCCGTCTATATTTGTTATTGCGCCGAGCAGGTGCGGCAGCCGCTTAAACTGGTTTACCATACCGCCGCCCTTGAAGTCGATGATGACAAAGCCGACCTCGTACGGGTGAAACAGTGTCGCCATGGCAAGTATGTAGGTTTGCAGTATTTCGGATTTACCGGAGCCGGTGGTACCCGCGACAAGACCGTGAGGACCGTGTGCTTTATCGTGCAGATCCAGAGAAACAACGCCGGTTTTTGATACGCCGATAGGTGCCGACATTGATTTGAACACCTGAGAATGCCCCCACCTGTCCTTCAGGTCAATATCGTCAACGGCGAGGATATTCAGAAGCTCGAACATGGTTATGTTCTTTGTAAGCGTGCTTTCGAGGGAGATCTCCTCGGTGTAAACCGGTGCCAGCAGCTTTACTATCTCCTCGGCCTGAGCCGTGTGGATATGCGGGTATGCAAATGCCGCAGTCTCGCTCTTGTTTTGGGAGTTTATGAGCTCGGCATTCTGACCGTCTTTAATGGAGACTATATAGTCGCAGCCCTGCGGGACCTCGGCTATCGTATTTCCGAAGAATACGAAGGTCACGCCAAGGTCCTTTGCCTTACCGGCGAATTTTGAAATGGGGTGACTTTTAAAGCCGCACTCATCGTAGAAGAAAACAACGATGTTTTCTTCAAATGCTTTATTCTGCTCTCTGATAGTAAGCTCCTTGTACAGATACTCGAATATCAGATTTTTGCTCTCGTCATCGCAGACGATGTTTCTGATGCCTATAGCATCGTTATACGCATGGGGAAGGAACCTCAGCCACTGGATATGGCTCTTATGAGCTTTATCCGCAATAAAGATCATCTTCACATCGGAGTAATACTGTCTTGCCGCGATATCTATGACTATGTTTTTGAAAATGCAGAACCTGCATTCCGGAGAACCCACGATGCCAATCGCGTTTATTGCCTTGAAATCACAGGTTATCGGAGCATTATGGACATACTTGTACTCCTCGCAGATCTGCTCCGGTATCTGCTGAAGCTCGTCCTCGATCTCCAGCTTCTCCTGTTTTTTATAATTGACCTCTCTTTTCGATGTGACATCCCCGCTGCCCAAGCGCACGCACAGGTAATCCTCATCGTCCTTCGAGCGGTCAAACAGATCCGACGAGAATGCCGCAAAGCGCTCCCGCTCAGCCGGCTGAGATATAAACAGCTCCTCCAGCTCATCGTGCTCCTGAGTCCGGCACTTCTCGATCTCGTCTCGTTTTGCCGTTATATAGCTGTTATATTTTTTGCTGCGGTCTTCAATATTTTCCTTATAATCCTTGTTGCCCTCCTTGATGCTCATAATGGTCGTAAATATGGCCATTGCACCCGAGATAGCCGACATGATTATCATCATTCCGCCGAAAAACGCCATAACGCCCGCTGCGATGAGCATACCGAACGACGGCAGCAGACGCATGAATATATTATTTTTCGGCTTCTGCGGCAGTGCGGGCGGATCGAGGATCTCGATCTTATCCTCGCATACCACCGTCTTCAGGCGTGTGTTGCGATGGAATTTGGGATAGGAGCCCTTTTCGGGAACATCCATATATCTCAGCGTCGTCGACATCTGCGGATTTATCTGAGTCCACAGCTTGCCGTCCTTGAAATAGAAGAAGAAATCGGAGATAGACATAAAATCTCTGTCGCGCAGCACTGCTCCCGAATTGACTCTCCTGTCGTTGACATTAACGCCGTATGTGCTGTTGCGGATCTCAATAACATAGCCGCCGTCATGTTGACGCAGGATAACCTCATCATTCCGCACATATGAGCCCGATATAACAATATCGTTCTGCCTGCCGCAGCCGATGCTCACCATCTGCCTGCCCTCTATATCGATGCATCTTTCATACTTCTTGCCCTGATCAAAATCGATATAAAAGCTGAGTGCCAGAACGAAATTGTCCGTTTCCCTGTATTTTACTTTCAATGAGTCGCCGAAATTGAGCTGCTTTGTCATAAGCTTTCGGACATCGCCCACCGTCAGGCATAGGTTGTCCGAGCAGGTAACTGTCCATATAGAGTTTTTCTGCACGAACACCAGCTCGACCGGCTCAAAAAACTGCTCTTTTCTGAGTCTTACATCACAGTCAACACCGGTGCCGACCTTGACCTGATGGACATCCCCTGCCAGCTCGATCTCCTTATATAGGCTGTTGCCGGTGAGGACGATCTTATATCTGTTATCCATTTATCCTTCTCCCATTTATTCAGTAAAGCTGATTATTGTTCCGTTGCGGACGCCGAACTCCGCAAGCGTTTTATTTCCCTTCAAAAGAGCTATCGGCTTTTCTGCCTTCAGATAGCAATTTTTAATATCGGATGTATCTATCCCGAGCTCATAAGCAGTATTGAGCGCAACGACCAGGTCGTTGGCTGTGATATGCAGCGGTATCTCCAGATCCACGGCAGCGTTGCGCTTGAGCATATAAAAAACAACTATAGCCTTATCTCTTTCCATATCATTCTCCTCAGTTGAGTGTCAGCGTGAGGGCGAGCTTCTTGATGCCCTCGCTTTTGCCGAGCTGGGATGCCTTATACTCGGGGAAGTCATTATCGGCTTCTATCTCCGCTGTCGAGATAAATTTCTTGCTGAGAAAATAGTTCATCTTCTCCGGTCTGTACTTGTTGCACACGAAGACATATTTCTCCGTATCCGAGCACGAAACGTTCTTTTGCAGCTTGCTCATCTTATACGCCGAGACCTTGTCCTGCATATACACCAGCAGGACCTTGTCGGCATCGCTCATGAGCACGCCCTTTGCATTCGTATACGCCGAGTCGATATCCATGATGACATAGTCAAAATCGCCCGAGGCGCGGGCTGCACTTCCCAGCTTGTACAGTGCGCTCAGGTTGCCGCCGGCTGAGGACAGAGAGTTTGCCGCAGGCGGCAGATAGGTAAAGCCGCTGCTGCCGTCGCGTATGAAAAACTGCTTGAGCGAGCCGTAAATATCGCTGTTATCGGTGCGCATATGCTCGTATGCCTCGCTCGGCAGACTTGCCGGATCATCGAGAAACACACCGAAGGTGTTCATGGATTCCGCGTTTAGATACAAAACGCGCGCCATATGCGCACTCGCAAGCGCCGACGCGATACCGAGGGCTACCGTTGTCTTTCCCGCGCCGCCTATCGGCGAATACACCAGAACGAGCCTGCTCTTCTGCTTTTCGCTCGAGTTGGACACGATAACGCCGCGCATGATCTCGGCATATATCTCCTTTGCGGTCGAGTATTTATATATTTTTATAAGCTCAGAGGTCGTTTCAACGCTGTCGGTATTCCGCGTCAGCACGCGGATGCGGTGCTTTACATCATGCCGGAGCAGCGACTCGTCGTAAAGCTCCTCGCCGACGACGAGTATGTCCGCGGTACGCGGCGTTGAGAAAAACGAATCGAAGTAGCTCCGTTCGGTTATGATCTCGAGCCTGATATTGTCCCGAAGCGTTTCGAGGAATTTCAGCTCTATGGCATCGACCACGGTCGCCTCGGTGTCTGCAATTATTATGGTAAGAGGTTTGCTCATTTACATATCCTCACATACTTACTTTGAAAAGAAGATTCGCTATCATAAGCGAGTCGCCGTTTGACAGCGGATATGGCCGCAGCGGGCGCAGGGGAACGCCGTTTAAGCGCGTGCCGCACTTACTCTCCTTATCCACGACGCAGAAATCGCCGCCGCTGCTTATTATCTCGCAGTGCCGTCTGCCGACCGCCATCTTGTCCGCACCGACGAAGCCGTCGGCATTGATCTGGCTTCTGCCAATGACAAACGGCGTTTTCGTGACCCTTATTTCCGGCACCGAGTCGTTCAGGCACCGCAGCACGGGCATTGTGCGCACCTGCTGCTGCGGCATCGGGCTCATGCGGCAGATGTCCTTGTAAATATCCTTGGCGCTCAGGTCGCCGTTTGCGACAATCGCCTTGAGCCTTATAATGTCGGCACTGTCGCGCAGGCGCGGTCTTTCCGACATTACCCGCAGCAGATCCGTCCGCAGGGCGCGCAAGACGCCGAGCCCGTCGTTTCCCGCTGCGTATTTATAATTTATAGGAAGGCACACCATATGCACCGAAAGGTTGCTGGTGTCCACAAATATCTTGTTTAGGGAGGCATCTATGTCGGGGTATTTGAAAAATCCCGTGCCTACTATTTCGGTTATCGTTTTGAAAATGCTCGCGGTGACCGACACGAAGTTGTCCGGCGTCATCCGCTCTATCTGTTCGCTGAGGGGACTGAGACCCGATACGAAGTAGGTGATCTTCGTATTTCCGTTATAGCGCGACCTTGCGCCCGGGATGAAATAGTCCTTATTCGGGTCGTTCATGACCATGAGCTTGGTCTGATCGAGCATATTATCATCGCTGAGTATATAGCCCACGCCGTTGGGCGTGATGGCCTCGCTCACGAGCTGTTTTTCTGCATAATAGTTCATAATAACGCTCCATGCCGGAGCGGGCATTATGCCCGCCCCGGCTTTTTTGTGCTTTGCTTGAGTCAGCGCTTACAGCGGATTATTCCGCGGCAGCCTCCTCTTTCTTGTGCTTCTTGGCAACTATGAAGTAGATGCCCACGCCTGCTGCCACGATAACGGCTATCGAGCCGAAGAACAGAGGCTTGTTTGCAAACCAGCGAACGAAGAAATTCGTGGAAACGGTCACATCGCGCTCGAAGCTGACGGTGGTGTTGGCAGAGCCTTCAATGGTGCCGTCGGTATCGAGGACATTGCCGGAGAGGTCTTCGGCGACTATGCGGATGTGCTGTGCACTGGATGCTTCGCTGATGGTGAACTGTGCGTCAACGAGGTCGCCTGCGGTGAAGTCGTTCTCGCCGAATTTTGCGATCTCCTTGTCGTCGCAGTAAACGGTGACGGACTTGAGACCGATGTTGTCGCGGACGGTGAACTTAACGGTGTGGTTCTCGGCGTTGATGATCGCTTCCTCGAGACCCTGGATACCGGCGATATCTGCGGGGGTATCATCGACCCAGAATACGATCTCGAATTCCTCATCGTTCTCGCTGGTAGGCTCGTTGCCTGCCGCGTCCTTGGAGGAAACGACTATCTTATACATGCCGTCTTCCTTGAACAGGTCCTTGCTGATGGTGTACAGGTACTCGTACCAGCCGCCGCTTGCGCTGCCGGAGCGCTGGAGAACGGCTGCGATGTCGCCGCTGTCGATGACCTTACCGTTGCGGGTGATGGTAACGGTGCCGGAGGTGATGCTGTCGGGGTTTATTTCGGTGATCTTGAGGTCGTCGGTGACGGACTTGATGTGCTGGTCGCAGATGCTTGCGAGGTAATCATCGAACTTGTAGGTCGAGCCGAAGCGGTTGACCGAGAAGGTGATGCTCTCCTCTGCGGTGTTGCCTGCCTTGTCGACCACGGTCGCGGTCAGGGTGTAGATACCGTCGTTGGTGAGCAGACGGTCGAAGTTAACGAGATCTACGGTGCCGCCGGGTGCAGCGGTGGGAAGTGCGGTGGTGTGCTGTGCGGTCACATCATAAACGCCGTTCTTGTCTGCGCGCATGAGTCTGACGGTAGCGGACTGGAAGTTTGCGTCCTTGTACTCTACGGCGCCGCCGACCTCGCCGTTATATGCGGTGCCGTTGGTCACGCCGGTGATGGTGATGGTGGGAGCCTGCTTATCAACATCGAAATCCTCGTCGGCTTCGGGGGCAAAGTCCTTGTTGCCGGCGTAGTCGACATCCGCACTCTTATTGCCGGCGCGGTCAACAACGATCACATTGAACACATAGTTGACGCTGCCCTTGTATGTGATTTTGAGAGTATGCTCGTCGGCGTTGTTCTCGTTTGTTGTCCACGCTTTGTCGATATCGAGGTTTGCTATATCGCCGTGAGCGTCCTTGTCGTTCTGGGTTATGATGATGTATGTACCGCTCTTGGTATTTTCGTCAACCTTAAAGTCCTTATTTACGATGGTATATTCTTCATTGAAGTTGTGCTCGGTAACGGTTATGGTCGCGGTACGGTCTGCGTTGAAGTACTTGCCGTTTGCGGGAGTCTGATTGCTGTAAACGACCTTTATTTGCGGTGCGGTCTTATCAACGGTGAACCAGTCAACGGGCTTTTCAGTGCCCTCGGTCTCGCCGTCAAAGCTGTAAACGGTCGTATTGCCGGCCTTATCGGTCAGAGTCATGGAAACGAGCTGGTACTTGCCGTTTTCACTGAAGTCATAGCTGAACAGATTGTCCTTGATGTTGCCGACGCTGTCGTTTTCGCCGCCCCAGTCAAGCTTTACCTCGACATTTGTATTTGTTTCGAGGTTCTTGTAAACGAATACTCCGGAGGCAAGGTGAAGCTCATTGATGTTTATCTCAAGCTTACGCTCGGCATTGAAATAGTGCTCATCACCGGTGTACTTGTCGTCGGCGGGGTCAAATGTAAGCGCTGCGATTTCGGGAGCTATGGTGTCAACGATGAATGCAGCCGTTTTTGCTGCGGCTTCGGTCGGGATCTTTCCGCCGTCCTCAGCCTCGGCGTAGCTCGTGTTTCCTGCCTGATCCACTGCATAGACTACAACATAGTAGCCCTCACCGTCGGGAACATCTTTTACTTCTGCCGTGTACTCGCTATTTGTGCCAGAGGCGCTCAGGTCAATCTTCTCTTTGCCTTCAACGACGCTGCCATCGTTGTTGAACAGCACCGCATACACTTCGGCCATATAATTTTCAGTGATTTTCGCGGTTACCGTGATAGTGCTGCTCTTGCTGTAGCTATCAGCATTGAGCGCTGAAACCTCGACACTATTCACCACCGGGGCGGTGTTGTCGATGACCATCTTTCCGTCGGTTCCCTCACCTGCTGCCGTAATGACTTTAATATCGGAGCAGTTGCCGGCAGCATCCTTTGCCCAGACGGCGACGGCGTCATAGCTGCCGTTGCCCTCGATGGGCAGTGTGACGGTCTCAGGGTTGTTTTCAGCCGGTTCAAATTCTTTCTTGCTGTCAGCCGTGAGGAAACCCGCTATAGTATTCTTGTTGCTGTTGTCATTGAAGTAGTCCTTTGCGGCTTTAACTGCGGCTTCCTGAGCGGATTTTTCCGCTGCTGCTATTTTCTCGTCGGTCAATTCCGCAGCAGTAGGATATTCGGACAGGGTCAGATAGTCTTTAACCGCAAATTCTTCTGTGCAGATAACAACTTCATCGGTTTTAACATAAATGCCCTGATAAGCATTAAGGGTCTTCTCTCCGCTTTCTACCCATTTGTCTGTGCCGTCTTCGTTCTGCTGCTTTTCATAAATCTTTATCGTATCCGTTGTCGCCGTTTTATACCCGAAGTCCACCGTTGAAAGGTATATACCTGCAACACCGGAGTAAGCATCGCTTGCGGTTACATCGACATGGTTGATAACATCAGCAGTGGAACCGACTTCAATAGTAGGTGTACCATTGTCGATCTGCGGCACATTAAAAGTAAGTGATTCGACAACAGCTTTATTTAATTGTCCATACTTGTAATAATCATAACATGCCCTTACGGTATAATCCCCATCTACGGACGCAGTTGCTTTTATCGTAGTCAAGTCTGTAGTCAGATTAACTTTATTAACAACGGTTTCATTATTGTTATCATCGGTACGCACGAGTTCAATGTACTCGGCCCCTTTACTCGTGAGCATGCTTCTGCCGGTTTCGGTTACAGTTATTGTTATTTTTTTATACTGACTCCATCCACTTGCAGGGGCAAGCTCGTAAGAGAAGCACTTATTTATAACCTGCGCCGTTGCAATACCATGTGAGTCAACTGCAACTATGACGCGATCAGAAGCGATGTTGGTGACATCTCCAAATTTCGCTGTGTAAGGGTAAGGATTGCTGGGATCGTCGCTCTCAGTAATTCCATATCCGTCGGGGAACCAGATCGTTGTTTTTCCGCCAGGTTTCTTTTCGCCATCATACTCACTCAATGCGT
>CAVHZB010000055.1:0-10913 GCA_963640555.1 Phascolarctobacterium succinatutens | reverse complement strand
TGTTTCGTTCTTTACATCATCGACTGCCTTATCATTTCTGATGAGAACCGCATTCTTCATTTCATCTGCCGAATAAGTGAGAATTCCGTATCCCTCGCTGCCCTTAGTTACATTCCAGTTGACATTCGAAATGCTCGGCGCGGGGTTCGTCATAGTAACAGTAATCTTACCGCCAACGATTTTAGCTGCATCAATTTTTATCGGCAGTGTATCTTTGACCGTAAATCCGGCAGCAGTAACGCTGTTGATCGTAATAGAGACCAAATCGTACTTAGCGTTGTTTTCCTTGATCGAGGTTTCGACCGTCTCGCCGTTAATGTCCTTAGTAAGGCTCTGCGCAGGCTGTTCCTGTTCTTCCTGCTGCTGCGGTTCTTCCTGCTGCTGCTCTGCCTGCTGCTGCTCTGCCTGCTGCTCCTGCTGTTCGCTCGGCTCGGTAGTCGGCTCGGTGGTCGGCTGAACCACAGAGTCGGGGTCGAGCTCATATGCTGCCGTACCGGTGATTACTGCTCCTGCCACCGGATTGCCATGGCAATCGCACACCACACTGATCGTGACGGCGCTGACAGGCTCAGTGCCTCCGTTGTTCACCTGCTGCGTGCCGTTTTCGTTCGCGTTAGGGTCTACTACGCCCGCGCCGACGAGAACGGAAAGTGCAAGCACCAGTGCAAGCGCTATTGCTATTACGCTTGTTCTTTTTGTTCCTTTCATGCTTGTTCTCCTTACATTATGTTATATATAAATTTCTTGCTGACTGTTTTATCAGAGGTCGATGTCGATCTCTTCGTCCCACACGCTGGTGAGTATCTGCGTATCATCGCATTTGAACTGCCGCGGAGCGCGCGGCGCAGGGTCCGGTGCCGGCTGTGCTGCACCGGTCATCGGCTCCGAGTCGTTGGCAAGGAGCACGGTGCGCTCATCGCCATAGCCATCCGGCGTCGGTGCGTTCATGCGAACGGTGCGCTCCTCCATCGGGCTGCGCATCGGCTGCGGCGGTCTTGCCGCTCGGTCGAGAAGCTCGGTCTCATCTCCGCTGCCTCGGCGTGAGCCCAAGAGCTCGGTCTCGTCTCCGCCGCCGCGCCGCGAGCCCAGAAGCTCCGTTTCCTCCCCGCTGCCGGCTGCGCCTGCTGGAGCACCGCGGCGGCTTTTATCCAGAAGCTCGGTACGGTCGGTATCCTGCAGGGGAGTTGTGAGCCCCGGATCGTACCCGGCATTGGCTCCCGCGGACGGTCTGCCGGTGGGCTCGGACGGGCGAACGCCCTTGCTCTTGCCCTTGTAAGCCTGCTTTCCTGTGAGCAGCGCCTCTATCGCCTTCGCGGCGTTTTTGCCGCTGAGGAAGCCGATGACATTTTTAATGTCGAGCTTTATCCAAATGACAACGCTTCCGATGAGCGCGAGCGCGCCGACGGCAAACGCGACTATCGCAAGGGTGCGGAGCATCGAGACAAGCTGCTGTATTTCGCTGACCGTCATTGTCGATGCGAGCACCGGCAGGAGCGCGCCTATTTTATACGGTATGGTCATGGCGTTTCCTCCTGTCCTGTTTTCTGCTGCGCTATCTCGTCTCTGAGCGACTGATTCTTATAAGCGTTCTCTATCGTCTGCACATAAGTGGGGTAGTTGAATTTCAGATCGGATATGATCTTCAGCGTTGCCTCCTGCGACACGCCGGTCACATCCGTGACCTGATGATACGCATCGTTCAGAAGCGAAAGCACCTCGTTTTTGTCGATACCGGCTGCGCTGAAGTTTTTCGCATTCGCGCTGAGCATATAGCACACCGCGTCGCCGGTGACTACCCTCATGTACGCATTCTCCAGATTCTCCGAGCCGTCGAGGCAGCTCCGCATGGTATCCAGCATGCTTTGCACCGCCGTGGCGCTCGCCTCGTTTATTCCGCCGGAGCTTCCGTCTGCATTGAGGTATTTTACGAAGAACTCGTTCATTTTACAGAAGTTCTTCGCCATCTTGTACATCTCGGCGTCGTAATCCTTCACGCCCTCCTCATCGACGGCGGTCACGACCTTCTCGTACCACACCGTCGATTTTCTGAGCCTTTCGCTCAGCCCGGCGTTGTCGCCGTAATCATAAGCATAGAAGAACATATCGCCCAGCTTGCTGCACAGCTCGATGTAATCTCTGTTGTGCTCCATGGCCAGACCCTCGGTGGAAAGAAGCGTTCCGTTTATAACGCCCTCCGCCTCTTTGTTGAAGCCGCCTTCGGAGTGCTCGTACAGCTCCAGCAGCGCCATATACGCCTTCGGGTTTGCCGGCTGCAGGTCTATTGCCTCCTGACAGGTCTCGATCGTATTCTGCTGAACGAGCGCCTCGTAGTTCTGCTTATCGAACATGGAGCTTGCTACCAGCAGTCCCGCTCCGGCGACGAGCATGACACCCGCGAGCACCGCCGTTGCAATGAACAGGTTCAGCTTACCGCGCTGCTTTTTCCTGAAGCTTGCGTCCTCCTCGTCGTAATGCTCCAGCGCGTACAGCAGCTCCGCCGCGCTCTGGTAGCGGTTGTTCGGGTCGGGATCGACGCACCTCTTGATGACATTTTCAAGTCCGATGCTTACGGTCTGGTTAAACTCACGCACCGGATGCTCCTGCATGAGCTCAACGCTCGGCGTTTTTCCCGAGAGCAGACAATACATCGTTGCGCCGAGGCTGTATATATCACTGCGCTGGTCGGCAACGGCGTTCTGCTTGCGGAGCTGCTCGGGCGCTCCGAAGCCCTTCGTTCCCATGTTGTAATATTTCTGACCCGGACGGTACTCTATCGCCGTGCCGAAGTCGATGAGCTTGAAGCCGCCGTCCTTTTTCCACATTATATTACTGGGCTTGAGGTCGCGGTAAATTATCGGCGGGTTGTGCGCCTGCAAATAGCGCAGTGCATCGCACACCTGTAAGGCGCAGTCGAGCACCTGATCCTGCGAGAGCTTGCCCTCGCGCTTGAGGATCTTCGACATATCCTCGCCGTCGATATAGTCCATGATGACATATATCTTCTGTCCGCGGTCGATGCTCAGCGTTCGCGGCAGAACGGGGTGATCAACGCTTTTGAGCAGATCGCACTCGTTCTCAAGTCCCTGAATGTACGCATTGAGGTCTATCTTGCGTCCGTTCTTGTCATACTCAATGTCCGTTCTGACTTCCTTGACCGCGACCATCATGTCCATTTGCAGGTCGTTTGCCAGATAAACCTCGGACATACCGCCCTGACCGATCTTTTTAAGGATCTGGTACCGCGGATTGTTTTTCGGTATTGTACTTCCTATCTCTGCCATAAACTCTCCTCTTTACACGGCACGGACGACCACTGCCGTTATATTGTCCTTCTCGCCTCTCTGCATGACGAGAGTTATGACCCTGTTTATATCGTCTCTGATCCCGTCCTCGGTAAGGGGCGCATCGGTGCGTCCGAACACGGAAAACAGCTCGTCGTTGCTTATGAAATGCCGGAACCCGTCGGTGCACAGCAGATACGCCTCACCGCTGCGGATGCTGCCGAAGCTCATCTCCGGCACGGTCTGCTTTGAAGCGCCGATGCACTGCAGGAGCATATTGCGCTTTGGGTGCGTGCGCGCCTGCTCCGGCGTTATCGTGCCGCGGTCGAGCTCGCGCTGGATGAAGGTCTGATCCTTCGTGAGCTGGCGGGCGCCGTTTGAAATGATGTACGCGCGCGAATCGCCGATGTTTATGAGCTCATATTCGTTGTCGATTATGAGCATCGCGCACAGCGTTGTGCCCAGCCGGGTGCGCGTTGACTCGCCGAAGCTGCCTATCTGACGGTTGAGCTTTTCGGCAAGCTCCTCAAGCGAGCGCTTTATGCGCTCCCAATCCGGTCCCGGAAGAAACGCCGGCAGCTTTTCGTCGTACCAGCGGCTGAGCGTTTTTACTACGGTCGAGCTTGCCAGCCCGCCCTTGTCGAGACCTCCCATACCGTCGCACACGGCGGCAAGGACTACGGGCATCTCTCCGAAATGCCCTCTCTTGATGCAGACCGAATCCTCGTTTGTCGGCCGCGTGCTGCCGATGTCGGTCTGTGCTGCGATCAAATAATTCATGACCATCCGTCCTTTCGCCTCATCTGATGCGGAATATGAAATTCTCGTCCGCGAGACAAAGCCTGCTTCCGTCCTTTATCTCAACCTCCTGCTCGGCACGGAGCTCCCTGCCGTTGACAAAGGTGTGGTTGAGCGAACGCATATCCGTTATATAAAACCGTCCTCCGCGCGAGGTTATCAGCGCGTGTCTGCGGCTTACGGCGGGATTGCCGTCTATGTATATATCCGCGCCCAGCCGGTCCTTACCGACGAGCACCTCGTCCTGCTTTATCGTGTAAACATCACCGGTGCCGCACCGCTCAAGCGTTGCCCTTACCGTGGGAGCCGATCTTTTGGGCTCGGGCGGCTGATAGTCGTCCATAAAGCCCGTGGGCGGCTCATCGTATGCCTCGGCGGACGGCTTTTGCGATACAGGCTCGGCGTAGGACGGCTCGGGCGGCTGATAATCGTCCATAAAACCGGTAAGCGGCTCGTCGAAGGTCTGTGCGGGCTCCTGACGGCGGGGCGCATATGCGTTCTGCGCTTCCCCGAAGGAGCTCTGCCGCGGCGGCTCGTTATATCCGCCGCTGCCGAAGTCGATGTTCGTCATCATCTCGTAATCGGCGGCGGGCTGAGGCGGCTGGTTAAACAGCACGGCGCTGTCGTCTACCGTCGTCGGCATCTCGGGCTCAAACCCGTTCAAACCTCCGCCTGCCGGAGAAGAATACGGCGGGTCGGTTTTCATCCACTGCGGCGTTTCCGCCGGAGCGGGCTCGGGCGCCGGTTCCGGTGCGGGTGCGGGGCTCTGTCCTCCCTCCGCCCACAGGCCGGTCATCATCTCATCGTAATTCGGTGTGCCGCCCTGTGCGGGACGCTGCGGCGCCCAATAGCCGTTATTCGTGCCGCCGCAGGAGTTATCTATACCCGTGGGCTCCTCCGCCCATTCCGACCGGAAGCTCTGCTGCTGCGGCGTCATCGGAGAAGCAAACGGGTCGGCACCGCCGTAGGTCGTTTCCTCGCCGTCGGGCATCGGCACACCGCCGCCCCAGCCGTTTGCAAAGCCCTGAGGCTGCTCATACGCGGCAGCGGCACAGCCTCCGAACGGCTCCTGTACCGGCGGCGCGCCCCAGTTGTTCTGAGGCGGCACATACTGCGCCTGCTGCATGCTCTCCATGCGGGCAAGCTCTCTGTCATATGTCGCCTTATCCAGGCGGCACACATAGTCCGACATGGTTTTCGGCGGGAACTTTTCAATGTCTCTCAAAATGCTCTCGAGCTCATCGACATACGCTCTGTCCTGAAGCGTTGAGAATGTCGCAAATTCGATCAGCGAGCGGATGAAGCCGTTGAGGTCGCAGCCGCCGAGCTTGTTTACGACGGGGCGGTAAATGAACATAAGCTCCCGCGTTGCCGGAGTTATATAAACGCCCTCGACATACAGCTCAAGATTGCGCATCTGCAGCGCATATCTGTCCAGCTCCATAAGCACTCTTACAAACTGAGCGACGACCGAGGCGAAATCCTCCTTGGTCAGTCCGTTCATGAGATAGCGCTTGAGCGGCTCGCCTGCGGGCGCGGTGAATACGAGCTTTCCGAAGCTCCCCTTTTTGACCCTCATCACACCGCGGATGCCGCCGCCGGACAAAAGCTCAAGCTCGCGGGGGTTTATCTGCTCGTCCGCGCCGAGCTTGCTTTTTATAGTCAATTCTCCGTCCTTGACGGAACACTTGTACCTTATCATTTTGCCTCCAATTGCAGAGAGAGCCCCCCTCCCCATTAT
The DNA here is from genome assembly GCA_963640555.1 of Phascolarctobacterium succinatutens. Taxonomy (GTDB): domain Bacteria; phylum Bacillota; class Clostridia; order Oscillospirales; family Oscillospiraceae; genus F23-B02. Next base: position 5,093 of record CAVHZB010000055.1, on the reverse strand, counting down.
CTGCGCAATTTTACCACATATAGCCCTACATATGTTTTTATGTGCAGTTTTGTCTCGATTTTCAGCAATATTTGCATGAACAAAGCGTGAATTTGTAATCGGACTGTAACCGTAAACAACACCTGTATTGACAACTCTGCATCGTCGAAAAATTTACGATCTCCAACAGCTTTTGAGCACCGCCGGAGCGGTGCTCAAAAAGTGCTTTTTTTGGTGCAAAATGCGCATATGTCCTCGACCGGGGGGGTGCGGCTCTAAACGGTTCTGCGGAGCTCAGTGGGGAGAACGCCCGTGTATTTTTTGAACTCGGCAGAGAACTTGCTCTGGCTCTCGTAGCCGACGCGCTCGGCGACCTCGGCTACGCTCATATCCGTCTCGCGCAGCAGCCTTTCGGCAAGCTCCATCCGGTGCTCCTTTATGTGCGCGGCAAGCGACTTGCCGTAGACTGCCTTGAACATCTCCTTGAGCGACGACGGGTTTATGAGAAACCTCCGCGACAGCTCGTCTATGGTAAATCTGCGGTCGAGATTTTCCGTCAGCAGATCGTGTACCTGCCGTATCGTTTCAAGCTGCTGAGCGGAGTATCTGTCCTCGCCGCCCATATTGGCATCAAGCCCCGGAAGCTCCGGAACGCTTGATATATCTCCGTTTTTCTCCTCGGGGCAAGCTATTTCCATCGTCATTTCTATCGCGCCGTGAAGCAGCCTCACCTGCTCGCCGGCGGACGCCTTATAATAGACCTCCTTGCCCTCGCGCCGGCTCTGTATGAGTCCCGCGGCCCGAAGCTGGCGCAGGTGATGCGACACGGCGGGGCTCGTCATCCCCGTGAGATAGGAGATGTTCACAACGCACTCCTCGCAGTGGCACAAAAGCCAGAATATGCGCACGCGGCTCGGGTCGGCGAGCAGCTTGAACACATCCGAGACCGTTTTGAACCGCTCGGTTTTTTCAATATTCTCACGCAGTCTTTCGTTTATCTCCCCGCCGTGATCGTGGGGCGTATGCTCATGCTTATCCATATCGTTGCTCCATTCGGAAATGATTTGCGCCCATTCGGAAGAACGGCGCTTCGAGTCGTTGACTTTTCGGTCCGTACCTATTATACTGCTGCCATAACGATTAAACAACTACTTAATTGTTGAATTGAAATCGAACAGAGGAGAAAAACCATGAAAAAGACCTATAAGATCGAGGTAGACTGCGCAAACTGTGCAAATCTGATGGAGGAAGCAGCCGGCAAGACCGAGGGCGTTGCAAGCGCCGTTGTCAATTTTATGGCTCAGAAAATGACCGTGGAGTTTGCCGAGGGCGCGGATGTGAACGCCGTCATGCAGAGGGTCGTCAAAAGCTGCAAAAAGGTCGAGGACGACTGCGAGATATATCTCTGATCAAAACAAAAATGCCCTTCTTTACGAAGGGCATCCAGCGTGTCAAAAAAGTCTGTGACTTTTTTGCACGCTGAAAAAACGCCACATTTTTTGTGAAAATAAATTTTCACGAAAAATCTCGCTGCGCTCGTCAAAAAGCCTGATAAATCAGGCGTTTTTGATGGCTATAATCCAATCTGAGGCGGGACCTTGTCCCCCTCACACTCCCCCGCTGCGCGGTTATCTTTACTCAGCAGCATAGATTTTTTGACAGTCTCAATGCCCTTCTTTACGAAGGGCATCATTTGTAGGGTAGGTTTTATATATGAATAAAAAGCAAAAAAAGGTACTCGTGCGGATAGTCATAACGGCGGTGCTGCTGGCTGTGCTGAACCTGCTGCCGATAGATGGCACTGCCGCGATGGCGCTGTATCTGGCGGCATATCTCATCATCGGCTATGACATTCTGCGCAAGGCCGGAAAGGGCATAATAAACGGCAGAGTTTTCGACGAAAACTTCCTGATGGCGGTCGCAACGGTCGGCGCGATCGCGCTTGCGCTGCTCGAAAAAAGCGGCGACTTCAACGAGGCCGTATTCGTCATGCTGTTTTACCAGATCGGTGAGCTTTTCCAGAGCTGTGCCGTTGGCAGGAGCCGCCGCAGCATAGCGGCGCTGATGGATATTCGTCCGGATTATGCCAACATTGAGGTCGGCGGCAGGCTCGAGCAGGTCGATCCCGACGATGTTGAGACCGGCAGCATTATCGTCGTGCAGCCTGGTGAAAGGGTGCCCATCGACGGCATTGTCACCGAGGGCAGCTCGACGGTAAATACGAGCGCGCTCACGGGCGAGAGCCTGCCGCGCGACATTGCCGCCGGCGACGAGATCATAAGCGGCTGCATAAACATGACCGGCGTTCTGAAGATACGCACGACAAAGGCATTCGGCGAGTCGACCGTGTCGAAAATACTGGAGCTTGTAGAAAATTCCGGCTCGCGCAAGTCGCGCTCGGAGCAGTTCATTTCGCGCTTTGCGAGGGTCTACACCCCCATCGTGTGCTGCAGCGCGCTGGCGCTGGCGGTGCTGCCGCCGCTGATAAGGCTCGTGTTTCTCGACCTCGGCGGGGACTGGGCAAGCTGGATATACCGCGCACTGGCGTTTCTGATCGTCAGCTGTCCCTGCGCGCTGGTCATAAGCATTCCGCTGAGCTTCTTCGCGGGTCTGGGCGGAGCCAGCCGCGAGGGCGTGCTCGTAAAGGGCTCGAATTTCCTTGAGGCGCTGGCGCAGACAAAAACCGTCGTATTCGACAAGACCGGCACGCTCACTCAGGGCGTTTTCGAGGTCAGCGGCATACATCACTGCCCCATAGAGAACGAAAAGCTCATAGAGTACGCAGCCCTTGCCGAGTGCGCATCGTCCCATCCGATAAGCAGGAGCCTGCAAAGGGCATACGGCGCAGAGCCCGACCGCAGCCGCGTTTCGGACATTGAGGAGATAAGCGGCAACGGCGTGACCGCCACCGTCGACGGGCACCGCGTCGCCGCGGGCAACGACCGCCTCATGGCGCAGCTCGGCATTGAGCACACTCCGTGCCGCAGCGTGGGCACCATAATCCATGTCGCCATCGACGGGAAATATTCGGGACACATCGTCATATCCGATGTCGTAAAGCCCACCTCGAGGCAGGCCGTCGCCGAGCTGAAAAAGGCCGGCATAGAAAAAACCGTGATGCTCACGGGCGACACGGACTCCGTTGCGGATAAGGTCGCCTCGGATCTCGGCATCGACGAGGTACACAGCCGGCTGCTGCCCGCCGGCAAGGTCAGCGAGGTCGAGCGGCTGCTCGGCGAATGCGGCGGCAGAAAAAAGCTTGCGTTCGTCGGCGACGGCATAAACGATGCGCCGGTGCTCTCCCGCGCCGACATAGGCATCGCCATGGGGGCCATGGGCTCCGATGCAGCCATCGAGGCTGCCGATATCGTGCTCATGGACGATGATCCCATGAAGATATCAAAGGCAATAAGGATCTCACGCAAATGCATCCGTATAGTCTATGAAAATATCATTTTCGCACTTGGTGTAAAGCTTGCCTGCCTGCTGCTCGTAGCTATCGGAGCTGCCGATATGGGCGCCGCGATATTCGCGGATGTCGGTGTCATGGTCATCGCCGTGATCAATGCCATGCGTGCCCTTCGCACAAGCTGATTTTTTCAATGCGCCTTGACGCACCTACCGATACGGTTATTGCGTCAGCCCGACCGGAGGGTACGGGTAAAACCTGTATATTGCCGCACTGAATCAGTGCGCCTATTGGCTCCCTGTACCGCGCTTTACGGCGCGGCAGGGAGCATTTTCATGCTTATATCTATCGTCAGCTTTTAGGGCGAGGTATATATGTTTCGCTGCCGGAAACACTGTTTTTGTGAACAAATTAACCAAAACTCTGCAAATTATGCCATAAAGTGAACAATTTTTGAACACGCCTCCAAAATAATGCAAATTCGGGTACAATAGTAGCGCCGTAGGTGTGTGGTATGCTTTTAGGAAGGAAGGCGCATAGAAAAGAGCCATGGTAAGGATTTGTATTGCAGATTCAAGCGCAGGCGGCGCGGAAGCAATATGTAATCTGCTGGAGCGTGAGCTGGATACAAAGCGAATATCCAACAGCATTGACATAGCGCTGAGCTGGAAAGAGATAGACTCTGCCGTGAATGCATCACCTGAGTATCAGATGTTCATTATCTGTATCGACTCGAAGACGCCGACATTTGATTGGCGGCGCTTATCCAGAGAGCTCCGGCGGGCAAAAAGCCTGTGCAAAATAGTTTTTATTTCAGACCGGCTTGAGGATGCCGAGGAGATATTCGACTATTATCCGTATTATTTCATACACCGTCCGAATCTGGAGTGGAGACTTCCGAAGCTCGTCGAGCGGATGTTCATATCCTCGCGCGCCGGTTTGCGCAAGGTGTTCACTACCAAGCTCGTTCAGTATGCCGTCAATTATGACGACATTGTTTTTTGCGAGCATGTCCAGCGCAAAACGCAGGTGGTGTGTGAAAGATTCACGATAAATGTCAGCGAGAAGCTCATCAATATTCTTACCGACCTGCCGGCGGAGTTTATCCAGACCCACAGCAGCTTTATCGTAAACATGAACCATGTGCGCGGGCTCGGGAAAAACGGCTGCACCATGGACAACGGAGTCGTCGTTCCGGTAAGCCGTTCAAGATACGCCAAAACGCTTGAAGCGTTCGAGCGGTACATTGATGCCGCGCGCGACTGAAAGGCCGCAGGAGGCAATAAAACGCCCCCTGATGCAGAGTGATCAGATCACCGCATCGGGGGGCATTGCATACGCCGCTTACCTTATGCTCGCTCTGGCGTTATCGAGCGTTATCACTATTCCGTTTTTCTTTGCGACATCGTTTACCTGAGAAACGAGCTTCTCGGCATAGACATTCAGGAACTTGACCGTAAGCGCTTCCTTCTGCTTGGCGCTCATCGCAGCGAGAACACCCTTGACTATCTTCTTTGAAAACTCGGGCGACGCTCCTACGCACTTGCGAATGAGCGGATTTACTCCCTCGCTTTCGGACAGGATCTTTATCAGATCCGGCAGAAATGTATCAAGTGTTTCGGTGTAGTCAAACTCGCTGACCTGCATTGTCAATTCGATCATTGGAAACCTCCGTGAGAAAATTATTACAATAGGGGTATTATAC
>CAVHZB010000054.1:10109-14408 GCA_963640555.1 Phascolarctobacterium succinatutens | reverse complement strand
GAGCTGTCAGCCGCACGGCTGACTGAGGGATCGTTGGCTTCCCCTTGAGGGGAAGCTGTCGGCGAAGCCGACTGATGAGGTGGAAATAAATTCTCGGCGATAGCCGACTCAATAATGCGAGCTTATCTCGCGGCTTGAAGAAAAAGCAAGTACAAAAAATATAAAGGATAAGGATGCAGCTATGAAAAAATTTATCGCAGAATTTAAAGAGTTCATCATGCGCGGCAATGTGATGGACATGGCGGTCGGCGTTATCGTCGCGACCGCATTCGGCAAAATAACCACATCACTGGTAAACGACCTGTTCATGCCGTTTATAAGCTGGCTGTTCGGCACCCGCGACATGAGCGCACTCAACCTCATCGCGCGCCCGGAAATCGTTGAAAACGGCACGGTCGTGCAGGAGGCCATCGTCATCGGCTTCGGCAATTTCATTGCGGTCGTCATTGATTTCCTGCTCATGTCGCTCGTCGTGTTCGTCATTCTCAAGCTGTTTAACAAGGCACGCAGCCTCACCGAGAAAAAGGAAGAGGAGCAGGAGGAGGAGAAAGAGCCCGCCCCCACCACCGAGGAGCTTCTCGCAGACATCCTCGAGGAGCTCAAAAAGCAAAACGGCAAGTAAGATAAGTAAGAAAAAATGTCCGCATCCAAAAAGAGGATGCGGACATTTTTTGCTTCATCAATAGAATGTGGCGACGGGGTTTTCGGGTACCTCGCATGGCTCATCGGAAACGAAGGTGAGCACCGGCCCCTTTTTACCGTAGGCGCGGCTGAACTTGAAGTTTATGCGTGCGGTGAGGATGTGCCACGAATCGCCCTCGATGCTGTCTGAATCTGCCCACTGGCAGATGAGACCGGCAAACTGGATGTCCTCGGCGCAGCAGGTCATGACATGGCGGCCGACGATGAAGTGACCGGCGGGGACCTTTTTGCGCTTGAGATAGCGGCACTTGAAGCGCACGACCTTGTTTTCGTACTTCTTCGGCTCCTCGGACATATCGCGGTACCACACCGCGTAGTCATCGTCACCGATCTCTACGACGGGAGCGTTGAGGTCAAACGGCAGGGGATCGACTATCTCGTCGTACTTGACGGTACCGTCGGCGTATTCATACGCTATATCGCTGCGGCGCGATGCCGCGCGCACGAGCTTGTGCAGCTCCATCTGGTCAATGGAATCGTCATAGCGGTTGAATACCACCAGCTCCGCGCTTTTGAGCTTATCATACACGAGATTGCGCATATTCGCATTGTAGCTCAAAATACTGCGCGCATCGGCGAAGAAAAACTCCTGATACACCATCCACAGCTCCGGCAGCGCCTGATACAGCTCATCGAGCATCCACATTCCGTTATACTCGATAACGCACCGCTCGCAGTCGTACTGCTCTATCCAGCGGCGCAGATTCTCACGCGTGAGCCCGGACGGCTCCTCAATGCTGACCATGAATACATTCGGCGCGGAGAACTTATCGGGAGCGTACTCCTCCTCGCCCTCCTCGCAAACGAGCAGCAGCGTTCTTTCGCCGCTGTTGAAACGCCTGTCCTCGAGCGTTTCCTGAATAAATTTCGTTTTTCCGCTTTCAAGAAAGCCGGTGAACAGAAAAACCGGGATCTCTTTGACCTTACTCAATGCCGAACAACTCCTTGATAGCCTTTTCGTTGAGCTTCGAGCCTATAACGCAGATGCGCCCGGTAACGGCGGGAGAGCCGCGGCGTATGTCGCCCTCGCCGGGGACATAGTCAAAATATATCCACTCGCCGTCGGAGGCATCGACAAAGCCCTTTGCGCGCAGGATCGTTCCGCAGCCTTCGTCGGCTGCAAGGCGGTCGAGAATGTCCTGAAGCTGAGCCTGAGTAAACTTTTTGGGAGTTTCAACGCCCCAGGAGGTGAACACCTCGTCGGCATGGTGATGCTCGTGACCATGATGGTCATGACCGCAGCCGCAGTGCTCGTCGTGGTCGTGGTGATGCTCGTGGTCGTGGTCATGATGCTCGTGACCGCAGCCGCAGTGCTCGTCATGATCATGACGGTGCTCGTGGTGATCATGGTGCTCCATCTCCTGCATGGTGGTGGACAGGGAGTCTATGCGCTCCATGACATCGACGATCTGCTTACCGTCGAGCTCGGACCACGGCGTTGTAATAACGGTGGCATTGGGGTTGAGCTGGCTGAGCATGGCGGTGGCGGTGACTACCTTGCCATCTGAGGCGGAATCGGTGCGGCTGAGAACGATAACATCGGCATTGTGCACCTGGTCGTTGAAAAATTCGCCGAAGTTGCGGATGTACATGCGGCATCTGCCGGCATCGACGACAGTGACCTTTGCGCCGATCTCGCAGCCCTCCACTCCGGCTACTGCCTTTGCGACATCCGAGAGCTTGCCCACGCCGCTCGGCTCGATGAGGATGCGGTCGGGGTGGTACTGTCCGATGACCTTCTTAAGCGCCTCGGTGAAGTCGCCAACGAGGGTGCAGCAGATGCAGCCGGAGTTCATTTCGGTTATCTCAACGCCCGCGTCCTTGAGAAAGCCGCCGTCAACGGCGATCTCGCCGAACTCGTTTTCGATGAGAACGAGCTTTTCGTTTTTGTAGCCCTCTGCGATGAGCTTGCGGATGAGCGTAGTCTTGCCTGCTCCGAGAAATCCGGAGAAAATGTCTATTTTAGTCAAGGTTATTGCCTCCTATGTTGATATACAAATCCAAATAACCATTATACCACGGTTTTTTGAATTTGCAAACTTGTGTTGGCGGCGCGATGCATATATAATTGAAAAAACACGCGGGCGGCAGGCTTTCCCTTGAGGGGAAGGCAAGGGCAAAAGCCTTTCCGCAGTGCGCTACCGTGACGGCACGGAGATATATGATGTGCAGAATAAGGAGAGAAAATGAAGATAGACCTCACACTGAAAATAACGCCCGCGACGGCGGCAGACGCACAGGGCAACGAGAAAAAGGCGCTCACCGGTCATCTGGGCACGCACTTTGATGTCATGGACAAGGAGTTCCCGCTTGAGTACACCGAACGGGAGGGCGTCGTTTTCGACTGCCGCGGTATAAAGGACAGGGACATTGACATTGCGGACATTGATGTCTCGCGCATCAAAAAGGATATGTTCGCCGCATTCTGCACGGGATTTGTCGAGGCGGAGGGCTACGGCACCAAGCGGTATTTCACCGAGCATCCCCAGCTTTCAAACGCGCTTATAGACCTGCTCCTTGAAAAGCAGGTGTCGATCATCGGAGTTGACTTTGCCGGTGTAAGGCGCGGCAGAGAGCATCCGCCGACGGATATGCGCTGTGCCGAGCACGGGGTATTCGTCGTCGAGAACCTTTGCGGTCTCGGCGATGTGCTGGCGGTCGGGAGCATCTTTCGGGCGCACACATATCCCGTGAGCTTTGCCGGAATGACGGGCTTGCCGTGCCGAGTCGTCGCGGATGTGTAGCGGCGTTTTTCCGAGTCGTTTTACGAGATGCGGTCAAGCGGATAAATTAAGTGCGGTGCATTGTTTTGCACCGCATTTTCAATATTGTACCGGCTTACGCCGAGATATATTTTCACCTCATCAGCCGGCTTCGCCGACAGCTTCCCCTCAAGGGGAAGCCGACGATCCCTCAGTCAGCCGTGCGGCTGACAGCTCCCTTTGCGCAAGGAAGCCAAGGGCGGTGCCTTTTCATTCAGCGAACTCACGGGGTGCGCTGCCTCCCTTGTGCAAAGGGAGGTGGGTCGGCGATAGCCGAGCCGGAGGGATTGTGCCGCAGGCAACAATATTGAGTCGGCTTACGCCGAGATATATTCCCACCTCATCAGTCGGCTTCGCCGACAGCTTCCCCTCAAAGGGGAAGCCACGATCGCTCCTTTTACGCAAGGGAGCCAAGGGCGCACTGGCGTTACGCGGCAATATACCGGTTTCGTCTGCATCCACCGGTCGGGACACCGCAATGACCGTATCCGCAGGTGCGGAGGTTCGCCTCCGGAAAGTCTCTAAAAAAGCCCGAAGCCGGCGACCTCGGTCGTTGGCAGGGAGAAAACGATGGTGCCCGCCTCGGTGTCGGGACCGGCCTTTTTGAGTATGGACGACATGATGCCGGATTTATGCTCGGCTGCGGCGACGATGAGCACGACCTCCTTCTCCTGAACGAGCGTTATGTTGTAAAAGCGCGGATCCTTTTCACCGGTGCCCTTAGCGTGCAGAACGGTGCCGCCTCTCGCACCGGCGGCGCGGGCCGCGTTCATGACCATATCGGTGCAGCCCTCGTTGGCTATCGCAACTATGAGCTCGTATGCGTAGTTTATAT
>CAVHZB010000054.1:4061-10099 GCA_963640555.1 Phascolarctobacterium succinatutens | reverse complement strand
GTTTATATCGGGTGCCTGCTTTGCGGTCTTGCCGTCTGCGTTTAAATATGCCATTGCTGCTGCTCCTCCAATGCTTTTTACCGGCACGGCGATGACTACACCGTGCCCCGGCACTCCGAGATGGAGATACCGCTTCTGCGCCGCTATGAGCCGGGCGGTCTTATCCGCGTCGGCGGCGGTCATAACTATGCGCTTTTCGTTAGACTCGATGCCCAGAAGCTCCATCATGCTCTGCACCGCCGTGCCGCGGCCGTGGGCGATGACCGTCATCGGCAGCTCGAGCTCGGCGCACAGCGCGGTGAGAGCGTCGAGTGCTTCGGGATTTATTATTGATATGACATAATTCACTGTGCGCTCACCTCCCAGAGCTCGATTATCTCGTAATCGCCGTAGCTCGGCTCGGTCACTGCCTCGCGCTTTGCCTTATCCTTATAGAGCACGCCGACGACCTGTATCGACAGCAGCGGCATCATTGCGACCATAGCGACGACGCCGAACGCGTCGGACAGCACATTGCCGCCGAGTGCGGTGCTCGCACCCATCATGAACTGAAGCATGAATGTAGCGGTCATGGGACCGGATGCAACGCCGCCGGAGTCAAACGCAATGGCGGTGTATATATCCGGAACGAAAAACGACAGACCCAGCGCAACGGCATAGCCCGGCGCGAGAAACCACAGAATGCTGATGCCCGTAAGCACTCGCAGCATTGCAAGCCCCATTGCCATCGCTATTGCGACGGAAAGGCTGAGCTTTATCGCCTTGCCGGGAATCGCGCCCGCACTGACCTGCTCTATCTGCTTTTCGAGAACGCCCACGGCGGGCTCGGCCGAGATTATAAACCAGCCCAGCAGCATTGAAAGCGGTATGAGCAGATATTTTGCGTCGCCGAGGGCAAGAGCCGCACCGAGCTCCGCACCGAGCGTCGAAAAGCCGACATTAACGCCGGTCAGGAACAGAACGAGCCCGATATAGGTGTAGACGATGCCGATGAGTATTTTCGCAAGCGGTCTGCCGTGCAGCCTGAGCAGAAAAAGCTGAAACAGAATGAATATCGCAACTATCGGCAGCAGGGCTATTGCCATCTCCCCGAGGTATGCCGGTATAGCCGACAAAAACGCGGAGCCGATCTCGGCGGTGTTTTCAAACGCCGCCGCCGAAAGTCCGGCAACACCCTCGCTGTCCTTGTAGAAAAATCCGAGCACGAGCACGGACAGAATGGGTCCGACCGAGCACAGCGCGACCAGTCCGAAGCTGTCCGCCTCGGCGGATCTGTCGCTTCGTATCATCGAAACGCCCAGACCCATGGCAAGGATGAACGGCACGGTCATAGGTCCCGTCGTAACGCCGCCGGAGTCAAACGCTATGCTCAAAAAGCTGCGGTCGGTAAATGCGGCAAGGGCAAATATCACGGCATAGCAGCCGATGAGCAGCCACCTGAGACTTGCGCCGGTGAGTATTCTCAGCATACACACCGTCATAAAAAATCCCACGCCCACGCCGACCGTTATCAGCAGAACGCTGCTTTTTATGTGCGGCACCGTCGCCGCGAGCACCTGCAGATCCGGCTCGGCAACGGTTATCGCAAAGCCGAGCAGAAAGCTCACCGAGAGTATCAGTGGCAGATTTTTCGTTTTTGTGAGCGCGGTGCCGATCTTGCTGCCTATCGGCATCATCGCCGTTTCCGCGCCGAGCGAAAACAGCCCCATGCCGGCGACTATCATCAGCGCGCCGATGAGAAAGCACAGCAGCAGATCCGCCTGCATCGGCATGATAAACAGGCACAGCACGAGCACTATCCCCACTATCGGCAGAACGGATATTGCCGCCTCCTTTGTCTTTTCGGCTATCGCCGTGTGCGCCTTTTCAAAATGTTCCTTCCTTTTGATACTATCACTCCTTAATCGCATTGCCGGAGCCGAGCATAACGCTCAGCATCTTCTGCTGGAGCCGGACATATTCGCGTGCATCGTCCTCGCCGAGGCACTCAAGCGCCCTTGCAACACGCGTCATGGCGTTCCTGCGCCGCCGGCTTATCATCTCCTGACCGGCGTCGGTGAGTTCCACCCTGACTCTGCGCTCGTCCGCCGGATCTGCGCAGCGGGATATCCACCCCTTCTGCTCGAGGTGCTTTAAAAGCGCCGCGATGCGCGCCGAGCTCACGCCCATGCTGCGGCTCAGCTCGGAGGGGCAGCTGCAGCATCCGTGCGTGAGCAGAAAGCTCAGCGCGAAATACTCGCCGCCGCATGTCTCCGCCACCGCATAGCCAAGCGGCTGGTGACTGAGCTGCGCTCTTATATCAAGCATTTTTTCCGCAAGGGACCGGTAATCCATCGTGACCTCCGACAATTTGCTAATACTGTTAGCTAAATGATAGCACATTATCCCCGCGCACACAAGTGGCAGCGGGGATAATATACGATTTGTTCAAAATTTTTAACGGGATATTCAGCGCTTGTTTGAGGGCAGCCAGATCTTCTGCTGCTCGGCGGCCTTTATCAGCTCCTCGCGGAACTGCGGGGCGGCAACGGAAACGAGCGCCTCTGCACGCTCCCAGCTGCTCCGTCCCACAAGATCTGCAACACCGTATTCCGTTACGATGTATGCCGCCTGCGCACGCGGAGTGGTGATTATATCGCCGCCGGTGAATTTCGGAAGTATCCTTGAATGCACGCAGCCGCTTTTGTCGGTGAAGGTCGAGCTCATGCACAGAAACGATTTGCCGCCCTTGGATGCGGCGGCGCCGGTCACGAAATCAAGCTGACCGCCGGTGCCGCTTATCTGCCTCGTGCCGGAGCTCTCGGAGCCGACCTGACCATACAGGTCGATGTTGAGGCAGCCGTTTATGGATATGAAATCATCCATGGACGATATGACGGCGGGATCGTTGACATAGCTCAGCGGGCAGCCCAGGATATCGTCATTGTCCGCGACCCAGTCGTAAAGCTCGGATGAGCCGACGGCGAGACCCAGCACGCCCTTGCCGGTGTGCAGGCTCTTTTTTGCGTTTGTGAGCTTGCCGGCCTTATGCAGCGCGTAGTAGCCGTCGGAGCAAAGCTCGGTATGCATGCCGAGGTCCTTGAGCTCCGACTGCGCGATGATCTCGCCAAGCGCATTCGGCAGTCCGCCGATGCCGAGCTGAACGGTGGCACCGTCGTGGATATAGGGAAAGATCCTCTCGGCAATGGCGATGTCGGTCTCGGTGGGTCCGGGAGCGGACATCTCCCAGAGCCTGCGGCTTCCGACCTCAACGACGGCGTCGGCTCTCGAGATATGTACCTTTGTCTCGGGACCGCCGTTTATATACGGCATGGCGGCGTTGACCTCAAGGATGACCTTTTTTGCGTTTATAAGGCACGGGCTGACCGCGCCCTGAGCGCCGCCGAGACTGAAATAGCCCTTGTCGTCCATCTCGGACACGCAGAGCATGGCGACATCGACATCGAGATAATAGCGGTAATAGTTTTCAAGGCAGCGGAAGAGCATGGGCATGAAGAACGCCCTTCCGGCATCGCACATCCTGCGCTCATAGGAGCCGCAATGCCATGTATTGTATACAAAATGCTCCATTTCGGGATCGCATTCCACGACCTGTATCGGACCGGGCATCAGGTTGCCCCTGACCTTTACGCGGTGCAGCTCGTCCCTCCTCGCGGCCAGCGCCGCATCCAGCGCAAAGGGCATGGAGTTGTTCGAGCCGTAGTCCACCCAATCTCCGCTTTTTACGAGCTTTACGGCATTTTCGGCCGTTGTGAGCTTGGCTCTGTATTCGTCAAAATAACTCATATTCTTTTCCTTTTTTTATCTGATCTCCGCCTGCCGCGGCTCATTTTATAACGCCGTCCTTTTTCATACGGTCGATGCTTTCGCCGGAATAGCCCGCAGCCGCAAGAACGCCGTCGGTGTCGGCGCCGAGCTCGCCCTGCGGAGCAAGACCGCGCCTTGAATATTCCGAAAATATGATCGGCGGCACGGGCATTGCCGTCTCGCTGCCGTCGGGATAGCTGACATTTTCGAGGAAGCCGTTTGCCCATGCCTGCTCGTCCCTGTAAAGCGTTTGAACGCTGCCGACCGTCTCATACGGCAGGTCGCACTCCTCAAACAGCTTTATCCATTCCGCCGCCGTCTTTTTTGCCACGGAATCGCCGATATGGCGGATAACGCCTTCAAGCTTTCCGGCCTTGCGCATCCTGCTCACGGTAACGCAGTCGGGATCCTCGACGAGCTCGGGAGCATCAAACAGCCTTGCCAGCAGAGGGCGGTCATTGGTGTAATTCTTGCTCACGGGGGCTATCCACACGCCGTCGGCGCAGCGATAATAGTCGCTGAACAGGTTCCACGGGTCATAGCGCGGGTTGGGATATACCCTGCCGTACTGAGGCTGAGCGTTCACGACGGAGGTCGCGTTTGCCCATATGCCGGTGTTGAACAGAGAGGTCGAGACCATAGTGCCGTGTCCCGTGCGCCCGCGTGCGAGCAGCGCCATGAGTATGCCGTTGAGAAAATAGGAGGCGCTTACGATGTCGCCGAAGGCATAGGAGGGCCTTACGGGGAAGCCGCCGTCGGGCATCCAGTCGCCCACGGCGCCTGTCCTCATCCAGAAGGCGGTCGTGTCATAGCCGGGGCGGTCCTTATCCGGTCCCTTGAGACCGAAGCCCGAAAAATGGGCATAGATAAGGCGCGGGAACCTTTCCCTCAGCGCCTCATAGCCGAGCCCCAGCCTTTCAAGAGACTGAGGACGGATGTTTGAAATGAAAATATCCGCGTCGGAAAGCAGCTGCATGAGCAGCTCGAAGCCCTCCGGCTTTTTCAGATCGACGGAGATAAGCTTTTTTCCGGAGTTGAAGGTGTCGAACAAGGGATTGTTGCCCGGCTCGGTGGGCATCATGTGCATTTCACCGACGCTCCGGAGAGGATCGCCGGCGGGCGGCATTTCTATTTTTATGACCTCCGCACCGTAGTCCGAAAGAAGGCGCCCGGCGGTGGGCGCGGCAACAACGGTCGCAAGCTCTATGACCTTATATCCCTGAAGGGGCAGATCCTTTGTCATGTCAGGTTCCTCCTGTTTCATCGTTTGTTTGATCTTCTCCATATCTTCTGCTGCCCGGCGGCGGAAATGAGCTCCTCGCGGAAATCGGGATGGGCAATGCCTATAAGAGCCTCGGCGCGCTGCCATGTCGCAAGTCCGCTGAGCCTTGCAATGCCGTATTCGGTGACGATGCTGGGAGCCTGGGTGCGCGGAGTGGTGATAATGTCGCCCTGAGTGAATTTGGGCAGAACGCGGGAGTGGACAACGCCCTTCTTGTCGGTGAAGCTTGAGCTCATCGCAAGGAATGCCTGACCGTGCTCGGCGGCATATGCGCCGGTAACGAAGTCAAGCTGACCGCCGGTGCCGCTTATGTGTCTTGTGCCTGCGCTCTCGGAGCATACCTGACCGTAGATATCGCAGGCGATGCAGCCGTTTATGGATACGAAATGGTCGAGCTGCCGGATGGTCTCGGGCGAATTTACATAGCGCATGGGGGCGGAGAGAATGTCCATGTTGCAGTCGAGGAACTCATACAGCTCCTTTGAGCCGTTGCAGATGGAGAAAACGCCCTTGCCGCGGTTTATCGCCTTCTTTTTGTTCGTGATCTTTCCCGCCTTGTAGAGCTTGAGGTAGCCGTCGCTCATGAGCTCGGTGTGCATACCGAGGTCCTTAAGGTCGGACTCGGCGATCAGACCGCCGAGCGCGTTGGGCATACCGCCGATGCCGATCTGAAGGGTGATGCCGTCATAAAGATGCGGGAAAATGACGGAGGCGATCTTCTTGTCCGTTTCGGAGGCCTCGCCGCCGGGGGACACGCATATATCCTTGTGCCCCTCCACGACATAGGTGACCTCCGAAATGTGGATATGGTCGCCCTCCATGCCGTAAATGACGGGCATCTGCTCGTTTACCTCGAGGATTATATACTCGGCGGCGTCGAGGATATCCTGAGTGCAGCAGTTGGTGAGACCGAAGCTGAAATAGCCGTGCTTGTCCATAGGGGCAACGG
>CAVHZB010000054.1:0-4015 GCA_963640555.1 Phascolarctobacterium succinatutens | reverse complement strand
GAGTGCAGCAGTTGGTGAGACCGAAGCTGAAATAGCCGTGCTTGTCCATCGGGGCAACGGAGATCATGGCAACGTTCACGGGGGCGTATCCGCGGCGGTAATACGAGCCGCAGTCGCGGAAAAGCATGGGCGAATAATACGCCCTGCCGATGTCGATGTATTTTCTGTCTATGCCGGAGCTGTGCCACACATTGTATGTGAAGGCCTTCTGCTCCGGGTCACATTCGACGACCTGCACGGGCTTCATTGCTATCGCGTTTCTTATCTTGACATCGTGAAGCTCGTCGCGCCTTGCCGCCAGAGCGGCGTCCAGCGCCTCGGGGAACGAGCAGGTCTGGGAATAATCCACCCAGTCGCCGCTTTTTACGAGCTTGACGGCTTCCTCGGCGGAAACGAGCTTGCGCCTGTATTCTTCATAGATATTCATATTATCATAACTCCTTTTTTCTCAGTTTTGAAAGAACGGCGAGCAGGACTATCGGTACGAGCTCCAGCGCGGCAAGAACGGCAATGCCCGAGACATACGAGCCGGAGCCGGTCTGCAGGCTGCCCATGATAGTCGAGCCGAAGGATGCAACGATTATGCTCAGGTTGGTTATGCTGAAATTCTGCGCATAGTATTCCGAGCCGAAAAACTCCTGCGTTACGGAGGAGGAAATGGGCGGCACGGCACCGTAGCCCAGACCGCAAAGCATGATCGCGGCGATTATGACTGCGGGCGCATTTTTCGGGAGGAACACGACAAGGGCGGCTCCTGCGGCGATGAGGATGAAGGCATCCAGCGTCAGGGCAAATTTATAGCCCTTCTTGTCGTGCAGTATGCCGAAAACGATCCTGCCCACGCCGTTTGCGACCGAGCCCAGACCCACGGTGAGGGCGGCCAGAGAGGCTCCCGCCCCGCCCTCGACGGCGATGCTCCTGGCATGACCGATAATGCCCTGACCGAACAGAGTCAGGATAGCGGCGGAGCAGAAAAACAGCCAGAAGCTTGCCGAGCCGAGCATCTGCTTCGGCGTGAAGCCGCTTTTTCCGGCATCGCCCGCATTCGCCGCGATATCTCCGGCGTCGGAAACGATGAAGCGGCTGCCGAGCACGCCTACTATCAGAAGAAGAATGCCCGTTGCAAGGTAAACGCTCCTCCAGCCTATGCTCTCGGAGGACATGAGGGCGGAGGCGAGGCTTCCGAGAACGAGGGTGCTTGCGCCGAAGCTCATCAGCAGCAGCCCCGAGGCAAAGCCCTTTTTATCGGGAAAGCGCATCACAACGGTCGAGACCGTTGCGTTGTACACAACGCCGCAGGCAAGCCCCGATACGGAAAACGCGGCGAAAAGCAGCCAGACGCTTTCCGCGGTGACGGTCGATGCCAGACCGTAGCCGGCAAGGCTCATGACCGCGCCGATCATAACGGACCTGCGGCTGTCAAGGCGCTTTGTCAGAATGCTTCCGAGCACTCCGCCGAGGCAGAAGGATGTAAGTATCACGGTAAAGCAGGTGCCGAGCAGAGCACTGGTCCAGCCGAACTGCTCGCTGAGGGGACTTGAGTAGATGCTCCATGCGTAAAGCAGACCGTAGCACAGCATTATTATAAAGCCTGCGGCAAGCGACACGGAGCGGGAATAAGCTTTTTTCATTTTTTCACCGATTTCTTTACTTATTTTATAAAAACATGCAGCTTCACCGCAAAACTGACAAAAAAATAATTATTATTGCCAAACGATTTGTGAGGTGCTACAATGCAAAGCAAGCAAGCTGACGAACAGGTCAACAGCATTACCGAACCAATGATAGCAAGATGCAGAAAGAAAAGCAATGCCATTTACCTGTTTTGGCTTAATTTATTTTTTAACGGGTCATTTTACCGAAATTCAATTTTTTTAATTCATTAAATCCAACGGATACAAAAAGGAGGAAAGCTTATGTCAAAAATAAGCTATGAAGAAGAGCGCAGACTCACGAAGGCACTGCTTCACGCCTGCGGCATGTCCGAGGAGGATGCAGATATCGCCGGTGATGTAGTCACACATTCCGATTTTACCGGCGTTTATTCTCACGGTATGTCGAGGCTGGCGCTTTACCTCAAGCTGTTCGGAACGGGAGCATATAATCCCAGGCCGAATGTAAAGGTGCTCAAGGATGAGGGCAGCATACTGCACCTCGACTGCGATAACGCTCTGGGCGTCGTTACCGTAAACAAGGCGTTTGATGCACTGCTGCCCAAGGCAAGGCAGTACGGCATCGCCATCTGCACGGGCCGCCAGAGCTCAAACATAGGCTGCGCGTCCTATTACGGCTGGCGCGCCGCAAAAAACGACGTTATCTGCCTCGTGTGCTGCAACACATATCTCTCGATGGCGCCCTACGGCGGAGCGGACAGGCTTCTGGGCACGAACCCCATAGTGGTGGGCGTTCCCACGAGCAGCGAGTACCCCGTCGTTATGGACATTTCCACCAGCGGCGTCGCCTTCGGCAAGATCCAGGCCTATGCAAGAGAGGGCAAGCAGCTTCCCGAGGGCTGGGCAAACGACTTCGACGGCAAGCCCACCACCGATTCCAAAGCGGCCTACACCGTGCTGCCTATCGCGGCGCACAAGGGCTACGGTCTGGCGGTTATGGTCGATATTGTGTCTGCCGTCCTTTCCGGCGCAAGCTACGGCAGCGGCATCGGCGCTCCGGAGAAGCTTGAGCCCGAAAACACCGGCTTCTGCATGATAATGATAGACCCCTCCAAGTTCATGCCCATCGACGAATTCAAAAAGCGTGCCGATGATTATGTCCGCGTTATGAAGGGCAGCCGTCCCGCAGAGGGCTGCAAGGAGATATTCATGCCCGGCGAGATCGAATTTAAGAAATTCAAAGAAAACAAGGAAAGCGGCATGGAAGTAAGCGAGGCTCTTGCGCAGGAGCTTTGCGGTCTGGCGGTAAAGCTGGGTGTGCTGCCTGAGGGCGGCACGTTTGAGGAACTCGTGGCTTCCGTTCAGTAATTTCGTACTTACGGTCTGGGGAAAGACAGACTTAAAAAACAAGCAAAAAAATGAGAGGAGAAAAATTATGGCATTAGCAATTATTATCATCTACATGCTGGCACTGTTTTTCACATCGTGGTATTCCACGCGTCTTCAGAAAAAGGGCTCGGCGAAGGAATTTCTTTTTGCCGACCAGAGGCTCGGCACCCTGCTCGTAGGCGTTACCGTCGCAGGTCTTGCGATCGGCGGCACCTCCACAACGGGCGTTGCCCAGAATGCGTATACCGCCGGTCTTTCCGCCGCATGGTATGACGTGGCGTGGGCAATGGGCGCGCTGCTCATGGCGTTCTTCTTTGCCGGAAAGCTCAGAAAAGCCGGCTTCAGGACCATTAACGGTATGTGGAACCATCTGTTCGGCAAGAGCTTTCAGACTCTGGGCCTCGTTATCCAGCTCGTGACTCAGGTCACGATAGTTGCTCTGCAGGTCATCGCGGGCGGCACGATCCTCAATGCGATCATCCCCTCTGTCACCTATGAGCTCGGTCTGATAATTTCCATCTGCATCCTCTGCTTCATCGCCGTCGTAGGCGGCATGTGGTCCACCGCACTGACCAATGTTATAAATGTAGTCCTCATCTATGCCGGACTTATCATAGGCTGCATCGTTGCGGTCAAGCAGTACGGCGGCTTTGACGCCATCACCGCGGCTCTGCCCGCCGGCAAATCCGGCGACGGCTCGCACTGGTGGAATCTCATCACCGGCATGGGTCCGGCAGCCATCTGCGCATGGTGCCTGACCATGATGCTGCAGGCGGCTCCCTCCGCAAGCACCATTCAGGTCGCGATCTCCGCAAAGAGCGAGAAGGCCGCAAGAAACGGCTTTGTCCTCGGCGCACTTCTCATGATCCCCGCAGGCTTTATATCCGCGGTATTCGGCATCATCGCCGCCGGCTTCTTCCCCGAGCTGGAGGGCAACGCCGCAATGTCGATGGCAGCCGTCACCGCTACCCTGAACCCCGTGGTGTGCGGACTTCTGCTCTCGGGCGTTATGG
>CAVHZB010000053.1:0-6383 GCA_963640555.1 Phascolarctobacterium succinatutens | reverse complement strand
TGAGGGGGACAAGGTCCCGCCTCAAATTGGATTATAGCCATCAAAAACGCCTGAGTTATCAGGCTTTTTGACGAGCGTAGCGAGATTTTTTGTGAAAATTTATTTTCACAAAAAATGTGGCGGTTTTTTGATATAAGATCCGAGAGCGTGTCAGAAGCAGTCCGGATAAAGAGCCATTGCAATTGTTTCGACCGTGTCGGCGCAGCGGATGGATGGGAAGGCGTTTTCAAGAGACAGACGGATGAAATTCTCATTCTGCACGGCACTGAGCTGACTGAGGACGGGGTCTTCCTTGAGAGCCGCTACCTTACTGTCATAGTCCGAGCCGGAATAGTCGTGGATGATGATATACTCGGGGTCTGCCTCGACGAGCGCGGAGATCTCGACCGCGTCCCAAGCCTTGTCAAGGCCTGAGAACACATTCGCGCCGCCTGCCGCTGCTATGTACACAGATTCTATATTCGTACCGCCCGCAGTGTAGAGCATATCGCCGATAAAGCTGTCGAGAACAAAAACCTTTTTAGGCTCGGTAATATCGCCGACTATCTTGCCGCTGACGGCGTCAATGCGCTCGTTGAGCCCACTTATAACGCTCTCGGCGCTGTCAACAAGGAATATCTTTGCAATATCGCGCAGCTCATTATATATACCGTCCAAGTCGGTCGCCTCACTGACATAAACGGTTATACCTGCCTTTTCAAGCTGGGCTATCGTGAGGTCGTCATCGAATATCCAGCTGTTTGCATAGATAAAATCACAGCCGGAGTCGATTATCTGCTGTGCGGTGGGGTAGCCCACACTGAGCGTGGGTATTGCATCGACCGCATCCTTGTATTCCTCCGGTGCTCCGAGTGAGTGGTTTTCCATGCACTTGCCTATAACGAACTCGCTGAGCCCCAGCGCACAGAATGCCTCCGTGCAGTTAGGTCCTGCGGTTATCACCTTTTCCGGCAGCGAAGAAACGGTCGTTTTCTTGCCGTTGTTGGTAAAGGTAACGGGCGTATAGGTGTCCGTCGGCTCGGAGGTGGGCTGCGGCTCGGCATCACCGCAGGCGCACAGCCCGAGCAGCATGCACAGGCACAGAATAAATGCCGTCATTTTTCTCATTATATTTTATCTCCTTTTTTAGCGGCGCATCGACGCACCGGCGGATACCGATACAACATTGCACCCGCTGTCAGCTTAGAATATCACGCCTTTGAAGTTAATTCAAGGCAGTTATGTTAACAAAATAATCATTGAGCATACAACGAATATGTGTTATGATATGTATTTGTCGAAAAGTACCTAATTAAGGAGCATGACAAATGGACGAAACAACCGTTCTGGCCGAAATGCCTGCTGAGGAAGCGTTGGAGGAAGATAAACCAACGAAAAAAGGCAGACATTCCAAGCCGGATAAGAAGAAAAACGGAAATAAAGGAAAAAAGGGAATTATAATAGCCGCGTGCATCATTTTGGCGATCGCGGTGCTGATCGCCGTTGTCGTATTCGTTGTATACGGAGGCAGACACCTGTATCTGTGTGCCGAGCTCGGCGACGGTGCGCCGGCCGCGGCAGAGTTTATGAAAAACGGTGCCGAGGCAAGCTATGCATCCGAGCCGAATGTCAGCCTCACTGAGGAGGGCACCTATATCGTAAAGATTGAAAACGAAGGCAAGGTACGCCCGGAGCTGCTGATAGTCCGAGATACCGAAGCGCCGGAGGCTGAGCTCATAGATGCAAAGATAACCATAGACGACGAGTCGATGGAGCCGGAGGACGCTCTCGGTGAAATAAAGGATGCATCCGAATATACGGTCGAGTGGATAAAGCAGCCGGAGTACGGCATTGCGGGAGTGTACGACTGCCGGATCGAGCTTAAAGATGCGTATGACAACAGCCGCACCGTCGACCTCAAGGTGAAGGTGCTGGGACTTGTTGATGTGCTCGAATACGAGGCCGGTCAGCCGCACCCGCAGCTCAAGGACTTCATGGCGGTCGAGCGCGACGACGCGGAGCTTCTGACCGATTTGAACGAGATAACATGGGACGAGCTCGGCGACTACGAGATAAAGGCGCAGTTCGGCGGCAAGACATACACCTCGACCCTGCGCATAGTCGATACCACCGCTCCCGATCCGGATATCGTGCCGGCTGCGGTGCTGCCTGACGGCGATATAAAGGCCGGTGATCTCGTGCTCGGCAGCGGTGACGCGACAAAGGTGAGCTATGAGTTTACCTCAGAGCCCAAGCTGTCACAGGTCGGAACGGTCGAATGCATGATAAAGGCGACCGACGCGGGCGGCAACAGTGTTGAGAAAACCGGGAAGGTGCTCGTCTGCGATGCGCTGGTCGAGTTTGAAGCCTCCACGGAAACACTAACCGAGAATATGCTCCTGAACGCGCTCGGCGCGGATTATGCGGGCTATAAAATGCAGGACGAGGGCTTTGAGCTCACAAGCCTCGGAGCTCACGCCGTTACCGTAACAAAGGGTGATGAGCGGGCAGTTATCGGCGTTACGGTCAAGGATACCACCGCACCCACCGCCGAGGGCATCGCCTGCGACTGCAGCACCGGCTACTACTGCGAGCCGATAAAATTCGTAACGAATGTCGCCGACATGTCTCGGGTTACGGCAAGGTTCGTAAACGAGCCAGACTGGAGCAGCGAGGGTGAGCAGGATGTTCGGATAATACTCACCGACCGCGCTGGAAACGAAACTACGGTCGATGCCAAGGCGGTTATATCGCCCGACACGGCGCCTCCGGTAATATATGCTGCCCGCGACAGATACTGCTATGTCGGCGAAGCCGTAGCATACTTCAAGGAGGTATTTGCAGAGGATAATGCCGACCCTGAGCCGACCATTGAGGTCGATAAGAGCAAGGTCGATGCAAAGACCGCCGGTACATACGATGTCACCTACACCGCGACCGACCATGAGGGCAACAAGAGCAGCGTTACGGTGAAATACACATTCATTGAAAAGAAGATAAGCGACGAGCAGCTCGAAAAGAAGATCGAGGAGGTGCTCGGAGAGATACTCACCGACGATATGACCGTGCCCGAGCAGGCATATGCGATATTCGAATACTGCTACAACAATATAATCTATTCCGGTACCTCGGACAAGACAGACTGGAAAAGCGAGGCTTACCGCGGAATGACCGAGGGAGTGGGCGACTGCTTTACATTCTACGCAACGAGCTATGCTCTGCTGCAGAAGATAGACTGCCAGGTACTCAGTGTAGAACGCTTGAACGGCAAGACCCAGCATTTCTGGTGTCTTGTTGACCTCGGAACGGGCTGGTATCATTTCGATACCTGCAATGTCGGTCCGGAGCACCTGAAGTGCTTTATGAAGACAAGTGAGGAGCTTGTAAAATACAGCGTCCAGTATTGGCGCTTTGACACGACCCTTTACCCCGCGCTCGAAACAACTCCGTATTCAATGGGCTGACGATATGAAAAGCATACTTGAATTTCTCGAAAAAACGGCTCCGTGCTATGGGGACAAGACCGCCTTTTCCGACGGCGTGAGCAGCCTGAGCTTCAGTGAGCTGCTGCGGCTCGCTAAAGCAGGAGGCAGCTTCATCGCTTCAAAAAAGCTTTACCGCGAGCCGGTCGCGGTGTTCATGGAAAAAACGCCCGAGACGATAGGAGCGTTTCTCGCGGTCATGTATGCCGGATGCTGCTATGTGCCGCTGTCGGCATCCATGCCGCTGTACAGACTGAAAATGATACTCGGCAGGCTGAATGTGCGCATGGTCATATGCGGCGAGGGCAATGAGGAGCTCGCCGGGCAGCTCGTGCCGGAGGAGTGCATCGTGCCGGCCGCCGAGCTGTTCTCGGCAGCCGTTGACGAGGCTGCCCTCGGCAAGGCTCGCGCAAAGAGCATCGACACGGATCCGGCGTACATAGTTTTCACCTCCGGCAGCACAGGCATACCGAAGGGCGTTACCGGCTGCCACCGCGCACTCATAGACTATGCAAATGCGCTTTGTCCGGTGATAGGTGCGGATGAGAACAGCGTTTTTGCCATGCAGGTGCCGCTGTATGTCGATGCCTGCCTGAAGGAGATACTCTCCGTTATAAAATGCGGCTCGACCGCATACCTCATGCCGCAGAGCCTTTTCGTTTCGCCGCTAAGAGCCGTGGAATATTTAAACAAGCACAAGGTGAACACTCTGTGCTGGGTGGCATCCGCGCTCACCATTATTTCCGGTCTGGGTGCGTTTGAGGATATTCGCCCCGAATACATAAGCACCGTTTGCTTCGGAAGCGAGGTTTTTCCCGTAAAGCAGCTCAAGCTGTGGCAGGATGCGTGCAGGGGCGCCAGATTTATAAATCTCTACGGTCCGACGGAGGCCACGGGAATGTCGTTTTACTATGTGGTCGGCAGCTCGCTTTCCGATACCGAGCCCATCCCCGTCGGCAGACCATTTGACAACACGGACTTTCTTCTGCTGCGCGAGGATGACACCGAAGCGCCTTACGGCGAGCTGGGGGAGATCTGCATAAGGGGCACGGCGCTCACTCTCGGATACTACGACGATCCCGAGCGCACCGCCGCCGCGTTTACGCAAAATCCCCTGAATCCGCACTATCCGGAGCTTATATACCGCACGGGAGATCTCGGCAGACTGAACGATGACGGAGACCTCGTTTTTGTATCGCGCAAGGACCATCAGATAAAAAATATGGGTCATCGCGTTGAGCTCGGAGAGATAGAAGCCTGCGCCGACGACTGCGAGGGTGTGGTGTCGGCCTGCTGCCTGTTCAATAAGCAAGAGGGTAAGCTGTATATGTTCTACATGGGCACGGCTGACGAAAAAACGCTCCGGAAGCAGCTGCGGTCGCAGCTGCCGAGGTATATGCTGCCCGCGAAAATCCGCAGGCTCGATGCGCTGCCGCTCCTGCCGAACGGAAAGATAGATCGAAATTCATTAAAAGATATGGAGATATGACTATGGAAGAAATACTCGACATTTTAAACGGGCTCGGACTGGACGTTGATTTTGAAAACTGCACGACCCTCATTGACGACGGCATACTCGAAAGCCTCGACATAGTCACCGTCATTGCCGAGCTGTCGGACGCCTTTGACATTACCATTCCCGCGCGCGATATAGTGCCGGAGAATTTCAACTCCGCCGAAGCGATGCTGGACATGGTAAACCGCCTGCTTGACGAGTAAGCCGTGCTGTTCACATCCTATGGCTTTATAGCCTTTCTTGCGGTGCTTTTTGCGCTGTATTATCTCATTCCCAAGCGCCTTCAGTGGCTTCTGCTGCTCGCGGCGGATGTCGTTTTCTATGCCTGCGCCGGATGGCAGGGACTGCTGTTCATGGCGGCAACGGTCACGGTATCGTGGGCGTCGACATGCCTCATGGGTGCAAGCCTCGGAAAGCAGAAGGCTTATTTGGCCTCACCAGAGGGCAAGGCGCTGGAGCGGGATGAGCGCAGGGCGTTCAAAAAGCGCAGCGAGAAGTACCGCAGGCGGATATTCATACTGGCGCTGGTCATCGACCTCGGCATTCTCGCAGCGCTGAAATACACAAATTTTATAATCTCGAATGTCAACTCCGTTTTCGGAGCATCTGTCGGCGCGGTGGACTGGGTGCTGCCGCTGGGCATTTCGTTTTACACCTTCCAGACCGTCAGCTATGTCATAGATGTATACTGGGAAAAGGTCGAGCCGGAGAGAAATATACTGCGCGTCGCGCTGTTTACATCGTTTTTCCCACTGCTGATCCAGGGACCCATTTCGCGCTTCGGCGATCTGAAGGACACGCTTTTTGCCGAGCATAGGGCCGACTTCAAGCAGATATCGTTCGGTCTTCAGCGCATACTCTGGGGCTACTTCAAAAAGCTCGTTATTGCAGACAGGCTCCTTGTCGCAGTAACGGCGCTGTGCGGCGATCCGGGCACCTACACGGGAGCATATGTTTTCATCGGAGCCGTGCTGTACGCAGCGGAGCTGTACGCCGATTTCACCGGCGGCATAGATATCACCATCGGCATTGCGCAGGTGCTCGGCGTGAAGGTACAGGAAAATTTCATCCGCCCGTATTTTTCGCGCAATATCGCCGAATACTGGCGCAGGTGGCACATCTCCATGGGCACATGGTTCAAGGATTATATATTCTATCCGCTGTCCGTTGCCCCCTGGCTTTTGAAGCTGAGCAAAAATGCGCGCAAAAAGGTTTCCGACGGCTTCGGCAGAAAGCTCTCGGTATATATTTCGACGATAGTTACATGGTTCCTCACCGGACTTTGGCACGGTGCGGCGTGGAATTTCGTCGTATGGGGACTGTTGAACGCCTTCTTCATCCTGCTTGCCGAGGAGTTCAAGCCCGTATCCCGCCGCTTCCGTGAAAAACACGCTGCACTCGTCGGC
>CAVHZB010000052.1:6352-17660 GCA_963640555.1 Phascolarctobacterium succinatutens | reverse complement strand
GAGCTGGAAGCCCTCACCGAGCAGAGCCGGATGCTCCATCAGGAGTTCGCCTTCCATCAGGAAATGATCGAGTCGTTTGCCAATGCAGTGGATTCGGCAACGCTGGAGGAAAAACGCCGCCTGCTGCGGACCATCGTCAAGAAAGTGGTCTGGGACGGCAAAAATGCCTACGTGTACCTTTTTGCGGAGGACGGAGAGGTGGATTTGCCCCCTGTTGAGCAACTTATGTGTCCGTCAGGAGAGGATAGCGAATGAGATCCTCATGCATTTCAGAAGTCAAAAGAAATCCATGGGAGATGTGAGCCTTTCCGATGTGCTGGAAACCGATGGGGAAGGCAATAATCTTTCGTTTATGGATGTTTTGGCGCAGGACGATGAAATGAGCGAGCGCATCGGCAATATGGAGCTGTGCGGCAAGCTAAGAGAGATAGTAAAAGCCTCTCTCAGTAAGAGAGAGGGGAGAATAATTATGCTGCGCTATGGATTGCTCGGCAATCCGCCAATGACCCAACGGGAAACGGCTCAAGAATGCGGCATAAGCCGCTCGTATGTGAGTAGGATAGAAAAGAAAGCGTTGGAAAAGCTTAAAAACGCTATGAGCGACGATGAGCCGATCGCATAAGGCACTTGTATAAAGGCTATCAATATGGTACAATACCACAGGATACAGGGAGGTGAGCTTATGCGAGTCAAAAAAACAGTGTGGACATTTTTTATGCTTATAATGGCAGCAACGCTCGTTTTGATAGTTAATTCTCGTATGCAGCTTACTTCCGAAGTGATAGTCGGCTCATCGGATCGGGTATTTGTGGAAACAAACGATCTTGATGACCCTATGAAGGACTATGAGAAAACGGAAGATTCAGCCAATGACAAGTATGCAGACTTAAGCTTTCCCAACATAACCGTAAGCGATTGGCAGTATATACTCATAAATAAAGATAATAAGCTCAGAGCCTACGCTCCCGATGTAAAGCAGATAGGTTCGAGCGGGATATATTTTGACAAACGGGCAATAAAAAACCTTAACGAGCTGCTCGATGCCGCAAAAGAAGCCGGCTTTACTCCATATATCAGCGCGGGATATGTATCCTTTGCCAGTCAGCAGCAAATGTTCAACGAGAAGGCATCAGAGCTTTCGCAGAACGGAGCATATACATATGAGGAAGCACAGACGCTTGCCGAGGAGATAATTGCAAAGCCCGGTACGAGTGATCATCAGACCGGTCTTGCCATAGATATTATGGATCAGCAGTATGAGGTTCTGGATTACTCAAAGATGAATGCCGAGTTTTTTGCATGGCTTGATGCAAACTGCGCGCAGTATGGTTTTATAAAGCGTTATCCGAGCAGTAAAGAAAGCATCACCGGGTGGGATGAGCCGTGGCATTACCGCTATGTCGGTAAGGAGGCTGCCGAGTTCATAACCCAAAACGGGCTCAGCCTTGAGGAATTTATCGCGCACTATAGCTGACAAGCGGGCAAGAACAATAAATTGTGCTGCGGAACGCAAAAAATGCTTGCAATAACGGCATATAGGTGCTATTATGTGTGTTAGTCAGTAAGTTTTCAAGAGTGGGTCACAGCCCACTCTTTTTGTTGAGCATTTTGCCGAATACAAAATCAGGAGCGAAATATGAGTAAGATCAGCGAAAAAGTTGAAGCAATTGCAAAACCCGTCGTTGAAGAAGCCGGATGCGAGCTTTGGGCGGTGGAATATGTGAGAGAGGCCGGATCGTGGTATCTAAGAGTACTCATCGACAAGGAGGGCGGCGTAGGTATTGCCGATTGTGAGGCGATAAGCCGCAGACTCGATCCAATTCTCGATGAGGCGGACCCGATACCTGACAGCTATGTGTTTGAGGTCGGCTCTGCCGGAGCTGAGCGTGAGCTCAGACGACCTTCGGATTTTGAGAAGTTTATCGGCTCTATGGTCGAAGTCAAGCTGTATCAGGCATTAAACGGCAGAAAGTCTATGACAGGAACTCTTGAAGCGTATGAAAACGGAAATGTAACCGTTTCCGGAACGCTTCTTAAAAAGGAACAAATAGCTCAGGTCAAGCTGCGCGCAACGATATAAAAAGAAGAGGTATATTGAAATGAACGCTGAATTTTTCTCCGCAATCGAGGATCTTGAAAAAGAAAAGGGCATTCCCAGAGACTATATGTACGACAAGATAAAGCAGGCAATGCTGGCCGCTTTCCGCCGCGACAATCCTGAGTGTGCGGATAATGTAGACATACTGCTCGACGAAGACAGAAAACGCATCGAGATGTATGTAGACAAGGTTGTCGTTGAACAGGTGGAAAATCCGGCTCTGGAGATAGACATAGAGGCGGCAAAGAAGATCAGCAAGCGCGCAAAGCTTGGAGATACCGTAAAAATTCCGGTCGAAACCAAAAAATTCGGTCGAATTGCGGCACAGGCAGCAAAGCAGGTCATAATCCAGGGCATCCGCGAGGCTGAGCGCGGAATAGTCTATGAGGAATTCACTTCAAAGGAGCATGAGATACTCACAGGCGTCGTTTCCCGCATAGAGCCGCGTACCGGCAGCGTTTCTATCCGCATCAGTTCCAACAGCGAGTACACTGAGGCGATGCTTTCTCCGAATGAAAGGATCAAGACCGAGCCGCTCAAAGAGGGCGACCGTATAAAGGTATATGTCGTTGAGGTCAGAAATGCCGCAAAGGGACCGCAGGTGCTTATAAGCCGCACTCATCCGGGACTGGTAAAGCGCCTGTTTGAGCTCGAGGTTCCGGAAATATATGACGGAACGGTCGAGATAAAATCAATCGCGCGCGAGGCGGGCAGCAGAACGAAGATGGCGGTATGGTCTACAGATCCCGATGTCGATCCGATTGGCTCCTGCGTAGGACCTAAGGGTGGTCGTGTTGCGAGCATAGTAGATGAGCTGTGCGGCGAAAAAATAGATATTATTAAGTACAGCGAAGCTCCCGAGGAATATATCGCAGCGGCGCTCGCCCCATCCGAGGTCATAAGCGTTACCATGCTTGAAGACGGCAAGAGCTGCCGAGTGGTGGTCCCTGACAGCCAGCTTTCACTCGCTATCGGCAAAGAAGGTCAGAATGCGCGCCTTGCGGCACGCTTGACCGGATACAAGATAGACATTAAGCCCGAATCCGAGGCGTAAACGGAAGGAGGCAGCCGGAATGCAGAAGAAAATACCGATGAGGCAGTGTTTGGGCTGCCGTGAAATGAAGCCTAAGCGAGAGCTGATACGCGTTGTAAAGGCTCCGACCGGGGAAATAAGCCTCGACTTTATGGGAAAAAAGCCAGGCAGAGGCGCTTATGTCTGCCCAAATGCCGAGTGCTTAAAAAAGGCTGTGAAGTCAAAAGCTCTTGAGCGTGCATTTTCCGCACAGATCCCCGAAGCCGTTTATGAGGCTTTGTCAAAGCAGATGGAGGCTCCAAACGATGAATAAAGCACTTAGCCTGCTCGGTCTTATGCGCAAGGCGAACGCGATACGCATCGGCGAGGAGGACACGGGTACGGCTGTCAGAGAGCATGCCGCAAAGCTTGTGCTGCTTGCAGCCGACGCATCGGAAAATGCGCAGAAGCGTGCAAGGGGATATATGTATTCGAGTAAGGCCCCGCTGATAGTGGTACCGTTTACAAAGCAGAAAATAGCGGAAAGCGTAGGCAAACCGGGCTGCTCAATGGCAGCCATATGCGACATTGGCTTTGCCGAGGCTTTTATGAACATACTTGCGGAGCTGTCGCCTTCGCAGTACGGGCAGACAGCCAAGCTGATAGGCGATAAGGCTGAAAAAAGCAAAAGACGGATGAGCGAAAGCTCGGAGCGCCGAAACAATAAGAGGATAGGCAAGAGGAGGAATAATGCATGAGCATGATGAAATACAGAGTACACGAGGTAGCAAAGGATTTTAACACTACATCCAAGGTGATAACTCAGATATTGACCGACTATGCAACGACTCCAAAAAACCACATGCAGGTTTTGGAAAGCGATGAGCTTAATGTCATATTTGAGTATATGACTCAGCACAATCAGGTTTCGAGCATTGAGGAGGTCTTCAATGTCAAGCCGAAGACTGCCGAGCCGAAGACTGCGGAAAAGAAGACTGAAAAACAGGCCGCAGCCGCAGGAAAGCCCGCGGCTCCCGCTGCCGAGCAGCAGCCGGCGTCAAAAAAAGAGAAGGAAAACAAGCCTCATGTTCCTCGCCAGGTCGCGGAGAAGCGCGTTGTTGATACCCGCGGCAGCGCGGCGGTCAATATTGCAAAATATGACGAGAAATTTGACAAGCTTGCCGGCGACAAGAGCCACAGCCGTGACCGCGACCGCAAGGGCGGCAAAGAGAGGATCGTCAATAAGGCAAAGCAGCGCCAGCAGGGTCAGGCCGCTTCCGCTAAGCGCCGTCAGGAAGAACGCGATAAAATGCAGAAGCTTCAGCTTGAAATAGCCAAGAAGCAGCAGCTCAAGGTAATGATCCCTGATGAGATAAATGTCGGTGAGCTGGCAGCGCGGATGAAAAAATCTGCCGGTGAGGTAATAAAGCGCCTCATAAAGCTCGGAGTTTTTGCATCTGTTTCCGACGTCGTTGATTACGACACTGCGGCACTTGTAGCTATGGAATTCGGCTGTAAGGTTGAAAAAGAAGTCGTTGTATCCGTTGAGGAGAGGCTTATCGACGATCACGAGGACAGCGCCGACGAACTTGTCGGAAGAGCCCCCGTTGTCGTTGTCATGGGTCATGTTGACCACGGTAAGACCTCGCTGCTTGACTATATTCGCCATGCTAATGTCGCATCCGGCGAGGCCGGAGGCATAACTCAGCATATAGGTGCTTACACCGTTGAGATAAACGGAAGCCCAATAACCTTCCTTGACACTCCGGGTCATGAAGCGTTCACCTCCATGCGTGCCAGAGGTGCAATGGTAACTGATATTGCAATACTGGTTGTCGCAGCAGATGACGGTATAATGCCTCAGACAGTTGAGAGCATTAACCATGCAAAGGCGGCCGGCATTCCTCTTGTTGTTGCGATAAATAAAATGGACACCGTCGGTGCAAATCCCGAGAGAATAAAGCAGCAGCTCACTGAGTACGACATCGTTCCCGAGGAGTGGGGCGGAGAAACGATAGTTTGCCCCATCTCGGCCAAAACCGGTGAAGGCATTGACGCGCTGCTTGAAAACCTCGTTATTCTGGCCGAGGTGCAGGAGCTCAAGGCAAACCCCAACCGTGCCGCTAAGGGCGCCGTTATCGAGGCAAGACTCGATAAGGGCCGCGGTCCTATAATGACGGTGCTCGTGCAGAACGGCACGCTCAAGCTCGGCGATATTATTATTGCGGGCACTGCCGTTGGCCGCGTCCGCACAATGATAAACGACAAGGGTGTGCGCATAAGTGAAGCAGGTCCCTCCGTGCCGGTCGAGATATCCGGTATGTCCGAGGTTCCGAGCGCGGGTGACAAATTCAACGCCGTCGCCGATGAGCGAATGGCCCGTGAGCTTGTTGAGGAACGCAAAACACAGCAGAAGAATGCCGCATTCGGCACCGGCAAGAAGGTGAGCCTTGAGGATCTGTTCAGCCAGATACAGGCTGGTGAAATGAAGAATCTCAACATCATTGTCAAGGCTGATGTTCAGGGCTCTGCAGAGGCTGTCAAATCCTCACTTGAGAAGATAACAAACGAAGAAGTCAGAGTTAAGGTCATACACAGCGGTGTCGGTGCCATCAATGAATCCGATGTCATGCTCGCTGCAACATCAGGCGCTATAATCGTAGGCTTCAATGTTCGCCCTGACAATGCCGCACGCGACAGCGCTGCAAGGGCAAATGTCGATATGCGTATGTACAGAGTTATCTACGACTGCATAAACGAGATCGAGGCAGCTATGAAGGGCATGCTTGCTCCCAAGTTCGAGGAGGTCATAATCGGTCATGCCGAGGTTCGTGAGACCTACAAGGTTTCCAAGGTCGGCACCGTTACCGGCTGCTATGTGCAGGACGGAAAGATACAGCGCGGCTGTTCCGTTCGTGTTCTCAGAGACAATGTCGTTGTACACGAGGGTGAGCTTGCGTCACTGCGCCGCTTTAAGGATGATGTTAAGGAAGTTGCAAGCGGCTATGAGTGCGGTATGCAGGTAGAGAAATTCAACGACATCAAGGTCGGAGATATTATAGAGTGCTTCGTTATGGAGCAAATTAAGGTCTGATAGGATTGGGCGGTCTGTTTTGACCGCCCAAAGTGCAATACGGGAGGAGATAATATGCCTTCAAACAAACTGGCAAGGACTAATGACGATATTCAGCTTGTCATGAGCAAGCTGCTTCGTGATATAAAGGATCCCCGCGTAAATCAGGGAATGATAAGCGTGACGAGGGTCGAAACGACCGGCGATATGCGCTACTGCAAGGTTTGGCTCTCGGTCATGGGACTTCAGAACGAGAAAGAATTCAAAAAGGGTCTTAAATCGGCGTCCGGTTGGATCCGCCGTGAGCTCGGCAATTCCCTCAAGCTCAGAAACACTCCGGAGCCCGTGTTCGAGCTCGACCACAGTATTGAGTACGGTGCACATATAAACGAGCTGATAAGCGGTCTGAACATAAGTCACGGTGAGGACGAAGAATGAATATAGGGCAGTGTGTAAAGTGGCTCAATGAGCATGATAATATTCTTATACTCACCCATATCCGTCCCGACGGCGATACGCTTGGCGGTGCAGCGGCACTTTGCTCGGCACTGCGCAGGATCGGAAAAAGCGCTGCACTGTACAATAATCCGGATATAACACCAAAGTATCTGAAATATGTAAAGCCGTATATTTCGGATAACTTTCGGTATAGCTGCACTGTAGCTGTTGATGTTGCCGAGCAGCATATGCTGCCGGGCGGATTTTCCGGTGATGTGCAGCTGTGCATTGATCACCACCCTTCAAATTCGCACTATTCCGAACACCTTTTGCTCAACGGAACAAAAGCTTCGTGCGGTGAGATCGTAATGCAGGTCATCAAGGAGCTGTGCGGAGGTATTGAGCCGGAGGAGGCAAGCCTTCTTTATATGGCGGTATCGACAGACTGCGGTTGTTTCCGCTATGCAAATGTAACAGCGGAGACCTTTGCCGCTGCAAGTGAGCTGCTGACATACGGCGCACAGGTGCAGAAGCTAAACTTTGACCTTTTCAGGCAGGTGTCGCGCGCGCGAATGACGCTCGAGGGCTCGATTTTAAGCGGTCTTAAGTACTTTTTCGACGGAAAGGTGGTCGCGGCGACCGTCACAAAGCAGATGATGCTCGATGCCGGCGCAACTGAAAATGACTGTGACGATATTGCCGGAATACCCGGAAAGGTAGAAGGCTGTGTCGTGAGCCTTGTGATAAGAGAGCTTGACGGCAAATGCAAGGTCTCGGTGCGTTCGCATGAGGTGTTTGACAGCAGCGCGCTGTGCGCCCGGTTCGGCGGCGGCGGTCATAGGATGGCGTCCGGCTGCACCGTTGAGGCATCTCCGGAGGAAACGCTTCGACTGCTCATTGATGCCATAGCCGAGGTGCTTTGATGAACGGCATCATATTGATCGATAAGCCGCAGGATTGGACAAGTCACGATGTCGTGGCCAAGCTGCGCGGCGCTCTGCACGAGCGCAGGGTCGGTCATTCCGGAACTCTCGACCCGCTTGCGACCGGACTTCTGGTCGTTTTCGTCGGCAGAGCCACGAGAGCTGTCGAGTTTGCGGAGGCGGACAGTAAGTCATATATTGCCGGTCTCAGGCTTGGAGTGAGTACCGACACGCAGGATATAACCGGAAACATCCTCGGGAGCTCGGATGCCATCGCTACGAAAGAGGAGCTTGAAGCCGCCGTTCGCAGCTTCAAGGGTGAGATAGAGCAGATACCGCCGATGTACTCCGCCATAAAGTTAAAGGGCAAAAAGCTGTATGAGCTTGCACGAAAAGGGGAGAGCGTTGAGCGAAAGCCGCGCAGAATAACGGTCTCCGATATTGAGATAATCGGTGGGTCGGATAAGGACTACCTTTTGCGTATAGAATGTTCAAAGGGGACATATGTCAGGACTCTTTGCAGTGATATCGGTGATGCGCTTGGGTGCGGCGCCTGTATGAGCAGTCTGCGCAGGACTCGCGCCGGTGTGTTCTCGGTCGAGGACGCGCACTCTATCACCGACATTACCGCCGCTGCCGAGACCGGTAAAGCGGGGGAGCTTGTGCGCCCTCTCGACACGCTGTTTCCGGCCTTTGAAAGGCTTGATGTTAACGGCGATGCAGCCAAACGACTTAAAACCGGCAATATAATTTCTGCTCCGGCTCAAGACGGACTGTACAGAGTGTATTCGCCGGAAGGGGAGTTCCTACTCATCGGTGAAGCTAAAGGCGGAAAACTCAAAACAATAAAAAGCTTTTTTGAGGTCTGAGTATGATAAATAAAAAGAAGGCAATGGCACTCGGCTTTTTCGACGGTATACACATCGGACATGCCGCACTTATGAATATGATCAAGCTGCGTGCCGAGCAGACCGGCGCGGAGCCTGCGGTGCTGACATTCGATGTGCATCCGGATAATCTTGTTTTTAAAAAGGATGTCCCGCTTATAAACAGTGCCGAGGACAGAGCGCAGATACTTAAGCGCTGCTTCGGGATCGACGATGTTGTCGTTCTGCACTTTAACCGGCAGGTCATGCATATGGACTGGATGGCGTTTGCCGATGAGCTTATAGACGAAATGAATTTGTGCTGGATTGTTGTCGGACACGATTTCTGCTTTGGCTACAAGGGACAGGGCACTGCGGATAAGCTTAAAAAGTACTGTGAGGAGCGAGGCATCGGCTGTGATATAATCGCTCCGGTTTGCCGCGACGGAGTGGTCGTCAGCTCAACCCTAATACGCCGGCTCATCGAAGAGGGAAACATCGAAAAGGCAAACGAGTATTTGGGCAGACCGCATACACTAACGGACACCGTTCGCAGCGGGTACCACCTCGGAACGCAGATGGGGACGCCGACTATAAACATGAGCTTTCCGCACGGCGTTATCGTCCCCAGGCACGGCGTTTATGCGGCTAAGGCCTATATCGACGGGAATGAGTACATGTCCGTTACCAATGTCGGCGTAAGACCCACGGTAAGCGAAAACGGCAGCGTTAATGTTGAGAGCTTCCTTCTCGATTTCCGTGGAAATCTCTATGGTCATCAGGTTCGCATCGACTTTTATAAATTTCTGCGTCCCGAGCGCAGGTTTGACGACCTTGGAGAGCTCGCTTCGCAGATAAAGCACGATGCACAGACAACGCGGGATTATTTCGAGAGCCTGGAACGAAAGAGCATAAATACATGAAAAATCAGCAGAGCAATCGGCTCTGCTGATTTTTTCGCATATCAATAGTGAAACTCTCAAAAGGTATACCTTTTGAGAGCTGCGGCTTTCTGTCGTTATGATAACTGAAAACCGGCAAAATAGCAATATGCTATTGCAAATTTCAGCAGCAATATGTTCATTTTGTTAATCTTTTTGTTTTTTCTCCGTTAAAAACAGGTAAATTGGTTGACTCTCAAAAGGTATACTTTATGATAGCTGCGCGGAATTTAAGGAGGATAAAATTATGAGTTCTGGAGCCACACTGTTTTTAGTTATGCTGTTTATCGCAGTGCTTGCGTTTACGATTTATGCCGCCATGCAGTTCGGTGAAATCGTCGTCAACAAGGGATATCCGGAGAAGAAAACAATGATAATCGTTCTGTGCATTTTCGTGCCCATTGCGGGTTATCTGCTCACCTGCGCTCTGCCGGATAATACCCAGCGCGAGATCATAAGAAGCAGCGGAAACGGCGCTGACGGCAGACGCACGGTCGTCGGCAGCGATCTGCCCGAGCTTTAAGGAGACGGCAATGGCAGAAAGATATACAAGGCTGTTTTCACTGGAAAAACCGCTGTATGCCGAGGGCAGTCCGGTTATAATAGAAGCCGGTGCGCTGCTGATGGACAGCGTGGGCGGCAATGTGCTTGCACAGCTCAAATTCAAAAGCATATCGCCCAAAATCATAAAGGCGCTGACAGTCAGCGTTACGGCAAAGGATACGGTGGGCAGGGCTATCGGAGCTCCGACCGTGCATCAGTATCTTGATATGAACATCGGGCGCGACGCTGAGTTCGGGCAGAAAGCCGCGATAGCGTTGCCGAGTGCAAACACGCGCGCATTTGAGGTCAGGGTGCTCGAGGCCGCCTTCGCCGATAATTCCGTGTGGACGGCTCCCGACGGCCTGAGCTGGGAGCCTCTGCCCGTGCAGGTACCTCTGCTTCCCGACGATGCTGAGCTGCTCAAGCAGTACAGAATGGATATAAACCAAGCGGCAGCGGTCGAGCTGCGCCGCGAAAAGGATCTGTGGTTCTGCACCTGCGGCGCCGCCAACAGAGCAGGGGAGAGCACCTGCCATTGCTGCGGGAAAGCTCTGTCCGCAATGGAAAATGCTGATCTTTCAAAGCTCAGGGAAAGATGCGCTGCCCGCCTTGAGGAGGAAAGAAGGGCTGCCGAAGCAAAGCGCATAGCTGCCGAAAAGGCCGCGAAAAAGACTAAAAAGCTGTTGTCGATAGCAATTCCGGCAGTTGTTGCAGCCATTGCAATTTTCCTCGTTGTGACCAAAATCGTTATACCAAACAGCAATTACAACGCTGCTGTTGACCTCATGAACAGCGGCAAATATGAAGAAGCAATCGCGGCGTTTGAGGAGATGGATGGGTACAAGGACAGTCAAGACCGAATCAAAGAGAGTAAATATCAAAATGCCGTCTTGCTGCTGAATGAAGGCAAGTATCATAAAGCGGCAACGGAGTTTTCAGCGCTTAAAGATTATAAAGATTCGCGCGAACTTTCTTTTTCTGCATGGGGAGAAATTACTGAAAGACAGACGGTTGTTGTTGACCATAACTTTGCGGCTGCTGTTAAAAATGACGGTACTGTAGTTGCTGTGGGCTATAGTAAAACTGGCAAATCTGAGGTGTCAGGTTGGACTGATATAGTTGCAATTGCCTGTGACGACTGGCATACAGTCGGTCTGAAATCTGATGGCACTGTAGTTGCCACAGGAAGTAACAGTGATGGTCAATGTGATGTGTCAGATTGGACTGATATAGTCGCAATTGCCTGTGAGTATGACCGAACAGTAGGCCTGAAATCTGACGGTCGCGTAGTTGCCGTAGGAGATAACGATGACGGTCAATGTGATATTGTGTCGAGATGGACTGACATTGTTGCGATTGCCTGTGAGTATGACCGAACAGTAGGCCTGAAATCTGACGGCACAGTAGTTGCCAC